>DEIL01000308.1 GCA_002352445.1 Desulfobulbaceae bacterium UBA2775 | reverse complement strand
GATATACTTTTTGCCCTTGACACCTCCAAAAGTATGCTTGCAGAAGATATCAAACCTAACCGATTGAAGAGAGCTCACTTTGCCATTCTCGATTTTGTGCGCCAGCTTGAAGGTGACCGTGTAGGACTTATGCCCTTTACCGGTTCTGCTTTTCTTATGTGTCCCCTAACCCTTGATTATAACGCCTTTGAACACTCCCTCTCTGCTGTAACCAGTGATATTATCCCCCAGGGCGGAACCGATATCGCAGCAGTAATCAATACCGCAACAACAACTCTGAATAATGATGTGAATCATAAAATCCTCGTTCTCATCACCGATGGCGAGAATTTACAGGGAGACGCCATCAAGGCTGCAACGGATGGAGCAGAAAAGGGGTTGACCATATATACGGTCGGGGTAGGGACTAAAGAGGGAGAGCTCATCCCGCTGGCCGGGGGAGGGTTTGTAAAGGACAACCAGGGAAATTTTATCACATCAAAACTGGATGAACAGACGCTGGGTCGAATTGCCGAGAAGACCGGCGGCCTTTATGTCCCCCTTGGCAGCAGCGGTGAAGGTCTGGAAACCGTCTACCGGCAGAAGCTGGCCCTTATCCCTAAAGAAGAGCTGGCCGAGAGAAGGCATAAGGTTCCCCTTGAACGATTTGAATATCCACTGGCCCTGGCCCTCTTTCTCCTTATCTGTGACTTTCTCATCAACGAAAGAAAATCTAAAAGGGCATTGTCTCTGCCACTGATAAAATCTGTAAGCCGCAGGATACGACGAAACGGTAACCTTCTTCTCCTCGCCCTTTTATTCACGGTGGGACTGCATGCAGAAGCCCGGAGTTCTGAAGGAGAACAGGCCTACAGTGAGGGTAATTATATCGCGGCCTCTGAATATTACAGTCAAAAGCTCTCCACATCCCCGGATGATCCGGAACTGCACTTTAACTTCGGTACAGCTGCCTATAAAAACAATATGTTTGATGATGCCGTTGCCTCATTTTCCAGGGCCCTGGAGAGTAATAACATCGATTTACAGAGGAAAGCGTACTATAATCGCGGCAACTCCTACTACCGCAAGGGATTGGAAACGGTCCAGGGAGACCCGCAGGCAACAATAGAACAGTGGCAGCAGGCCCTGGATTCCCTGCAAGGGGTCCTGGAACTCGCCCCCGAAGATGAAGATGCGCGATACAACCATGAGTTGATTAAAAAACAACTGGAAGAGCTGCAGAAGCAACAGGAGGAAAAAGAGAAACAACAACAGCAGGATCAAAATAATCAGAAGAAGGAGCCGGATAAAGACAACGAAGAGCAGGAAAGCGATCAAAATCAGCCTTCAGAAGAAAACCGGAAGCAGGACTCACAGTCTGAAGAGAGTTCTGCACAGCCGGAAGAAAAAGAGGGCGAAGGCGATAAAGGCGAACCGCAGGAAAATGATAAAAATGGCACAGAGCAGCCATCAAAGAGTGATGAAACGAAAATGGAAGAGAGCGGTAAAGAAGAACAGGCAGCAATGGATGCCCGGAGACAGCAACTTGGCAAAATGACCAGAGAAGAGGCAGAAAGATTGCTCAACGGTCTTAAAAATGAGGAAGGTGAGCTTAATTTTGTGCCCACCGGGGGCAAGGCCGAGAATAGATCCATCGAGAGAGACTGGTAATGGAACAACGTAAGTTCTCTGCTCTCTTTATTTGTCTCCTTCTGCTGCCTCTGTTCTCACTCCCGGCCCGGGCTGAAGTATCAGTAGAGGCATCTCTATCCAGCCACTCGTTTCCTGTTGACAGTGCTGCAAAACTGACAATTACAGTTACCGGAACCCGCTCTGCCGAAATAAAAATGAAGGAAATCGATGGACTCCAATTCCACAGTCAGGGTCAGTCAAGCAGGATCAACATAATAAACGGCAGTTACTCTTCCGCTATCTCAAATTTATACTTAATACAGCCACTCCAACCCGGAACCTACACCATTCCACCAATCTCAATTATCGCCGGTAAAGAGACGGTACAGACGGAACCCATCACCTTTGAGGTAACCGCTATAGGTCAAGGTCATCAATCCAGCAAACAAAATAAAAGCACTTCACCCGGCGAAAACGATGTCGCTTTTATTCTGGTTAGCGAAATTGACAGACACTATACCGGAGAGATAGTTCCACTCAGAATCAAAGCCTATTTCAATCGGAAATACCAGTGGGCACCTATCAGTTCCCCCCCTGCACTCAAAGCAGACGGTGTAGTTATGTCGCCTTTGAGCAATGAGCCTGAACAGAGTCAGGAACAGTTGAAAGGTGTGATATATCATGTGCTGAGTTGGAATACGACCCTGTCCGGCATAAAGGCAGGCCGCCATCCTGTTCTTTTTGAACTTGACGCCACGCTGCTTCTTCGCCAGCAGCAGAGAAGCCGGTCACCCTTTGGTGGTAGCCCTTTTAATGATTCATTTTTTGACAATTTTTTCGGCGGCCTTCAGCGAAAACCAATCCAGGTCACGAGTCCTGAGCTTCACTTTGAAACAATAGAGCTTCCCGATAAAGGCAGGCCGGAAAACTTTACCGGAGCAATTGGTGATTTCCAGCTTACAGTCAGTGCATCCCCCAAAGAAGTCGAAGTCGGGGAACCGATAACCTTGACCCTTGAAATTGCAGGAAAGGGCAACTTTGACCGGGTGGAAGCGCCACTCTTCCCTGCAACACCGGACTGGAAAACCTATTCCCCCAACACGGATTATTCCAGTCAGGATACATATCCCTTCGGGAAAAAACAGTTTGAGCAGGCGATAGTAGCTAAGAACAGCAGTCTCAAACAAATTCCGTCCCTTTCGTTCAGCTATTTTGACCCTGGAAAAGAGAGTTATATAACTGTTACCAGTGCTCCCATTGCTGTCAGGATTGCTGAACATGACAGCCCCGTCAGTCCGCAGCAATCCACACAGACGGCAACAGCGGTGAAGCCACAATCCGTTCAGCCGGCAGCTGAAGCAGTGGATGGTATCAAGGGCTTAGCTCCTCTTCATCTGGAAACGGGCACATTTTATCAGAGCATCATGCCTCTTTATAAAAAGACCTGGTTTCTCGCCGGAGTCGGATGCTGTATCCTTCTCCTCCTGTTTACCTTTTTCTTCAGACTGCGCATCCGCAACCTGGAAAAGCATCCTGAACTTCAACTGCAGAAAAGAAGACAGGAGCTGTTGGCGGGTGACCTGGTTAAACTGTCACAGGCAAAAGATTCTGGTGATGGATCTCTCTTTCTTGCCCTCTGTCGGCAGTCGATACAAAAGCAGCTCGGTCTGCTCTGGCAGGTGGAAGGCTCCGCCATCAGCCTGGCTGACATCAAAAACAAGCTCGGTGACACAACAAACCTGACAGAAATATTTGCAGCTGCAGAGCAGGCGGCATACGGGACCAGTGAACTTTCACCTGAAACTATGCAGGTCTATTTTGAAGGATTAAAAAAAGAGCTGGAGGATCTTATATGAAGTTAACAGTCTCCCACCCGCTGCTGCTCTTGCTCTTCATCATATTCCACGCCCCGGCCGTGGCGGTGGCACAGGGCAACCAGGAGCTCTTTGAGCAGGGAAATGAGACCTATAGCAAAGGGGATTTCTCTGGTGCCGCGCAAATGTACGAGCAGCTGACAACAACATCCGGATATAGTGCGGGGGTGCTCTTTAACCTTGCTAACAGCTATGCTCAGTCAGGACAGACGGGAAAGGCAATTCTCAATTACGAGCGCGCCCTGCGTCTTGCTCCCTCCGATTCGGACATCCAGGGCAATCTGGAATTGATCCGGAAGGAAAGCGGTCTCTTTCCCAGAGAATATTCATGGTCGGAACGTTTTTTTCAGCTTCTGGATCTCACTCAGTGGACAATTTCTGCTCTCTTCCTCCTGCTGCTGCTCAGCACCTTCCAGCTTGCATCACTTAAATTCCCCTTTTCTTCCAGAACGCGGCAACTTGTCTCCACAGCCTGCTTTATGCTTTTTATCCTCTGTGCAACAGGTGCTTTCTTCCGTCATAAACAGTGGCAACCCTCAGTCGTAACAGAGAGCGAGAGTCGTCTGCTGCTCTCACCATTCAGCTCAGCCGCCTCCACCAGCTCCATTCAACAGGGACGACTGGTCTATCCGGAAAAAACCCATGGCGGCTTCAACTATATAACTGATGAAACTGGCCGCAGGGGCTGGATCGCCTCCTCTGCCATTGAACCGGTGATCGAGATTAAGAATAGAGTGAGTATACAATGAAGAATACCGGCCCCCATCATATCAGGATGGACAACTGGCTCTCCTGTGCCCCTTTTGAGAATCTGCTGCAGATGGAGATCGAGAGCGCAGCCGAGGGACAGGCAGTCCTTTCCATGCCCTTTCTCCACCAGTTTTCCCAAGGAGCAGGCCTCCTTCATGGCGGAGCCCTGACCAGCCTGGCCGACACGGCTGTTGCCATAGCCTGCAAATCTCTGCTGCCTACCGGAACTCATTTTGCCACCCTCTCCCTCGAATCGACATTTCTCGCCCCGGTACAGGACGGCATCGTCACCGCCCATGCGGTAGTAACTAAAAGTGAAAGTGACCAGCGAACCTTTCACGGACAGGCAACGGTAAAGGATAAAAACAACAAAGAGGTGATGCACTTTACTTCACTTTTCAGGATTGCCCGCAAACAGAAGAAAGAAAAATAGTCACTGCCCCATCAAAAAACTACTCCTGCACGAAGCCCCATAACAAAACCAAGATCGTCCTCCCCCTCTATTCCTGTAACCAACTGGAAATCAGGTGTAATCAGCAGTTCCTTGGTGATTTGCCACTGGTAGTAAAGTTCCATAACGCCCTGCCATTTAGATGATTCTGAAGATTGACCACCAGCCAGCCCTATGCCAAAATGATCAAAGTCATTTATTTCTCTGCCATATCCCAGAAAAAGGATGTTTTTTGTATTGGTCGCCTTACCATCTGAAGAGGTAAATCTGAACACATAATTTTCTCCTTCCCGCGGCCCTCTATGTTCCAGAGTAACACTGACCCCTCCACCATCTTTAATTTCGTCTTCCCCGTTATTGTCATCATACCAGCCCATTGCTTGAATCTGCGCCGACTTTCCCCCAAACCCACTGAAGGAGTAAGAACTTTGCAGTGTCATGAAAAGGGCGGTAGAGGTAATGCTTAGATCAACTTCTCCTTTGAGTTGGTCAGTACCCTGGATGTTAGAGCAACCAGCGACAAATCCCCATCTATCACCAATTTTCATGGTTCCAACAGCTCCGGCACCATACTTGGGGAAATTTACAGCAGGGTTCTTTGCGAAAGCCTGATTGAGAAAATAGCGTTTGGAATTTCTAAGGCTATGCTTATCAACAAATTTATCAATTGAAAACTGACCATACCGTAAAATTAAATCACCCTTCAACAGTTCCTGGTCTACATAAAAATCAGGAACTTGAAAGCCTGCGTCAGTAAATCCATCAGCTGTGCTCCACAACAAACCGGATTCGGAACCAATTTTTGAGGGAGGTATATCAGTATATGCCTGCCTGTTTCGTAACCTGAAAGAGAGATAGGCAGGTCCATTAAATTTTTCCCCAAACATTAACCAACGTCCCCTCAAGGCTATTTCACCAGACGCTCCTCCGGTATTCTCCTCAATACCTGTGATTCCCTGCACAAGGACATCGTAATTCAGAGTTATTTCCAAACCGTGTTTCCGCTCCCACTCAAATAGTTTGGAGCTTAGCTGGTGGTAAAATTCAGGGAAAATGCTGTGTTTTGTTGGATCGTAGGCCAGCTCATCTCGATTTTCGATTATAACATCAATACTGTCCGGAGCCTTTTCATCCTGGAGAGGCGGTTCTTCACATAGAACATCGGACAGGAAAACAACCGTTACTAAAAAAATAACAGTAAGCCGCCTGAATAACCCGAATAAATCAGAACTTTTTAAATACTTGGATAAGTACCTTTGAAGTATATTCATCGATATAATTTTCTGATTACGTACGAAACTCAGCTGCCTTTTTCGTCATTCCCGCGCAGGCGGGAGATAAGCGTAGACTTCGATGCAGCAATCCTGCTCGTAACTGGATCCCCGCCTGCGCGGGGATGACAAACCTGTGGGATCTTGTTTCTCTTTTATTATCAACGTATTTAAATTACTTCAATAGAATTGATTGAGTTTCATACGTAATCAGGAATTATTTTAGCCAGCCTGCTTCTGTGTAAAATGCACCCCAGAATCGTAGATAAACAGCGCTCGTATCTTGTCCCAGAAATCACCTCCAAGCATAAACAAACTTGCAAGTAGGAGGATATCTCCGCCTAGTGCAAAAGGCAGTGGATTCTCCGTAAAACCGGGGATCAGCTGAGCTGCATAGATCGATACCCAACCAAACAGAATAGGCACGGTGAACATAACAAGACCGAGGGTATAGCGAAATCGACTCACCTCTCTTGGAGGACCATATTGCTTTAAAAATCCGAAAACACGAGTTTTAATGTATGCATATCCATCTTTTCCCATGACCGCTATCGCCACTATACCCATGACCTCAGCCCCGACTAACAGCGCCCCGGAGAGTGTAGCGGTGATAGTCACGGAAACACCAAGGGCGGTCACCACAGGTATTCCAATTAATGGTATTGCTATGCTGAGTATAAACAGTGCAACGCCTGACTTTAAGCGCCAACCGGCGGCAGGTTGCTTTGATGTATCCTCAGATGCACCCATATCACTTGTCCCCTTATCTTGATGTGGAATGGAAAGGAGGCGAAATTTCAAGACCTCGCCCCCTTTATTGAACGATCAGTTGCCTGCTCCTGCACCTGCTTTCATAGCGTTAAGCACATCGTCAACATTGAACTTTGCCGGTTTCTGTCGCGGCGAGACTCCTTGTAGCTCGCGATATATTCACCCACAAAGGTTTGTGCCGGAACCAGAGCAAAGATTCTGCGAATCCACCAAATGTTGTAATTATTGGAATCGGTATCAGCACGTTCGAAGGAATCAGTACGCTATTAAAAATCTTCGGGCCTCCAAGATAAATTGTTCAACCATCTTTAAGACTGTTGTTTACTTCGCAGTCCCGGCGTTTTCCAGTTGAGTCATAATATTCTCAGCACTAAAACTGCCCGGTGCTTGACGCTGTGGAAAATCCAGGAATGTTTTCAAAAAATCAGTAGCCACAATAGCCGCTCCACTCAACACATACATGCGTTTTGTCGACCACAGGCCCCAGCCAATTGACTCATGCATTGCACGCTCAAATGGATCAGCTCGCAGGTCAACTAAAGACGGCCATCCGAGTTCGGTATAAGGATTTTTCCAGACATCAAATCCATGGGCTTCCTGGATCATGAAATGGACCTTAAAATCACCATACCGTACAGCTGCGAGTTTACCGATATCCGTGAAGTAGTAGATCTCATGTCGAGGCCCGGCACCTTCACCACCACTCTTTAAATCCAGACCTAATAAAGAGCTGGACCAATAACTTTTTTTATTGAGTTGCGATGTTTTATCGTTTTCCAACATCAGGGTATTAAGGGACAAATCACGGTTTCAGATATAAAATTTTACCTCGGGAACAAAAACTGCAATGTCCAGCTTAAAGACCAGTCCGGTGCGCCATCCGGCCTTTCAACATTGTAATATGCTTCAATCTTGGTATTCATCTTCTGGCTGCCAATTTCAAACATTTTACCAAGGCCGCCGCCCAGTGGCACCGTCCATTGATTACTGGAATCAGCCTCCCAGTTGGCGGTGATGATCATATCACTGATTAGATACCAGCCACCCTCCAGGTTATAGTTAATAAAAGGCTCAAGAAGCATCTGGTTGACATTGCTGCGGTCAGAGTCTCCTGCAAAAGACCAGAGCTGCCTACCAAGAAGGCCCAGGGTCCAGGGTTTGGGCTGTACCAGTATTACCGCAGTTGGACCGGTGCTCCATTTGCCGCTCCCTAACTGGTCGTC
>DEIL01000160.1 GCA_002352445.1 Desulfobulbaceae bacterium UBA2775 | reverse complement strand
TGGTACAAAAACTTTACAACACAATTCCCAAAGAGGGCACTAATTTAAAAATCTATTTTGGACAAGAGTGATATTTTTTTTGAATTCTCGCAAGAAAACTATAGTGTTCTTTAAGAAAAATTCATTTTCTCTGACAGGATCAATAATAACAGAGAAATCGGGACGGTATTATGTCATTCTAAAATCTGGCTTATTTCTTGTCCACCTAGGTGAGCTTTTACTAGTCCGTCAATTTTCAACAAGATGAGAGACTCGTTCGTTATAATTGTGAATAAACAACTCAATCGAATTCGTAAGCGCCATGTAAACCACACTCAGCCGGTAAAAACACGTTTCATCTGGCCCAGTGCAATATTCCAAGGCAGCAGCGCCTCGTAATCTTCAAGTGAAGAAGATGTCGGCAGCCTATCAAAAATATACCGCAAATATGCATAAGGCTCCAGATCATTTGCCTTTGCTGTTTCTATCAGGCTGTACAGCAAAGCACTGGCTTCTGCTCCATCAGGAGTGCCACTGAATAGCCAGTTCTTGCGTCCGATCACGAAGGGCCTGATGCTGTTCTCTGCCATATTATTGTCTGGCGTAAGGTGACCATCTTCTATATATCCAATAAGCCGGTGCCATTGATTCAGTGTATAGGAGACGGCTTTGCCAAGCAAGCCTTTGGGCGGAGTTTGGAGACTCTTTTTTGACAACCACTTTTTAAAGTCTTCAAGAATCGGCCTAGCTTCGTCCTGTCGCATACGATAGATCTCTTCGACAGAGAAATCATTCTTCCGGGCATGCCTTTCAAGCGTATATAACTTCTTGATATATTTCAGAGCTGCATCGGCAGCACCAATTTTCCGGTTTTTTCCCTGGGCCTTGATTACATTCTTGAATCCACGACGAGCGTGTGCCCAGCAGCCAATATGGTGAATATCCTTTTCGTAATCAAGAAAGTTATAAGCAACGTATCCATCTGTTTGTACATATCCCTGAAAATCACGCAGGAATGCTCTGACCACATCTCCGCTTCTGGTCGGATGATACTGATAAAGAAGAACTGGTTTGGTGGGGTCTCCCCGTCGGAAAATCCACATATACGACTTGGTTGTCGGACTCCTGCCAGGTTCTTGCAGTACTTGCAGTGTGGTTTCATCAATATTGATAAATTTACCAGATAAAACTTCATCTTGAAGCAGATTTAACAGAGGCTGACAGGCTGATGCAGCTTGCATAGCCCATTTACACATGGAGGTTCTTGATACTTTCACACCGAGTCGGACCAGCTGCTTTTCCTGACGGTAAAAAGGTGTATGGTCAATAAACTTAGCCGTCAGGATATGGGACAGCAGGCCTGGACTGGCAATGGACTTTGGTATAATCTGTGGAGGAACAGGAGCAATTTTAACAGTCGGGCCATCATCCTCAATCCCTTCACAGTTCTTGCAGGCATACTTAGGCCGAATGTGGCGGATAACCTGTACCCGTGCAGGAATAACATCAAGCTGCTCAGAAACTGCCTCACCAATCCGGCTCAGTTCACAACCACAAGTACAGATTTTATCGGCATCATCAATATCATGGACACGTTCAACTCTTGGAAGATCGTCTGGAAGAGCTTTTCTGCCACGTTTCTTGCGATTATGAGCAGGAATATGAGTCTCTTCTTCTTCGGTCTCATCAATGGTGTCCGTAGGTTCCGGCATGTCAAAGAGCGGAAGGGGTTGAGGCCCATCTACGGGTTTAAACTTTTCGCTTTTGCGACCATATAACTGTGCCCGCAGGAGGCTGATCTCCTCGAGTAAAATACCAGTTTCTTTATCATGATGACCCTGAAAATCGACCAGCATCTGCTTAAGCAGGTTGCTGTCATCAGGTAATGTGGTCGCCTCAACATTCATGAAGAGAAATATACCACAACATATTGATATTGCAATATTTAAATGAACAAACAGGTGTTTTTTTCTGTGGTCAGGAGGAAGAAAAAGAAAATCACTCTTACGTCATGTCACTCACAACAATATAATATATAAATACAGCTAGTTACGACTCACGATAAACCAGAAGATGCTGCCCAATGGATTTATCATAAAACCATCGTCTTTATATCATAGATTCATACGATAATTGCTGGTGTGCTTCACGTTGATAAACAGACAAACCGTCCAACAACCAAGACAGTTCATGGCCATGAATATTAAGTACACCCTCTAATGTTTCCGGCCACTGGAATCGATCTTTCTCCAATCTTTTATGGAACAGGCAAAAACCGTTACGATCCCAGTACAGAACCTTAATAATGTCACGCTTCCGATTACAGAAAGCGAATAAATGTCCTGAAAGTGGGTCAAGGTCAAGCTGGTCTGCAACCAGGATCGACAGTCCGTTAATCGATTTACGCATATCTGTTATACCTGTGGCGATATAAACCTTTACCGGGCGGGCTGGAGAAAACATTACCTCCTCTCCAGGGTCATCAGCAATTTTGTCAATGTCGTGGGTGAAAAACCATCGTCAACCTCAACAGCAATTTTATTGGGCAAGATAACTTTTAAAACAGGTCGAGCCGTCGGCGCAGAGTTCATTTTTATACTGGATGCAAATGTCACCGGCACCAGAGTTGTCTCTTTGCTCGCGGGTTTGGAAAATTTCCTGTTCCAATAAGTCGCTGCATGATAGGAAAGCTGATGTTGTCTACAGTATTCTGCGCGGCTCAAGCCACTCTGTTTCTGGGCAGTTACATGTGCCTGCCAGTAGCGTTGGTTACGGCATTGGTCGTCCTGTTTGCTTTGTCTTGTCATGGGCATCCTCCTTGATAGTTTTTGGATGCTGCATCATGACACAGGTGCGAGGGCGATAAAAGATGTGGTTCTATTGGCGCTTACGAAAAAATGAGGTGGAGTTGCAGAGGGGGAGAACCTGGTAGATCTAATTTAACCTGACAGCTGCGATTTTTCAAATCGCAGCTGTCAGGTCTGGCCAATTATAGTCAAGGAATCTCAGAAAACCGTACCGCATCAGCATTGGTGCTGCAGGCAGTCCCCTGGGAAACAATCACTACAGCACCGCTGCCGGTAAAGGTATAACTGCCCTGGATATTCCACTGACCGCCATTTTCCTGCTGGTTAACAGTCAGAGTATCGATCAGAGTCGAGCCGTCATAGATCCTTACCGGTACATTTGTGCAGCGACTTGGCCATTCCGTCCACCAGAGTGAT
>DEIL01000286.1:8173-8354 GCA_002352445.1 Desulfobulbaceae bacterium UBA2775 | reverse complement strand
CTCTTTCGATCCGGATATGAAGAGATCGGTAAAATTGCTGATTCCATTCTCTACCCACTCTGGGATACGGGTCTTGAGGTTGGCCACGGGGTGCGGAGTGTTGATGAGTCGGTTAACCATGCAGCGGAGGACTATTTTTTCCGGGTGGCCTTACTCGATGCCCGATTGATCTGTGGTTCGG
>DEIL01000286.1:2110-8077 GCA_002352445.1 Desulfobulbaceae bacterium UBA2775 | reverse complement strand
AGTTACCTTCTTGAACCTAATATTAAAGAGGGTCGGGGAGGAATGCGGGATATTCAGGCCATGTTCTGGACAGCCCGGGTTGTATTCGGCCTGAACGGATTGGAGGATATGTGCAGTGCAGGTCTGCTGCTTGATGAAGAGAAGAAAGACTTCACTGCCGGGTTGGAGATGCTGACCCGTCTTCGTACCTCTCTCCACTCTCTCAGTAAACGGAAAAACGATCAGCTCTATTTTGAACAGCAGGAGGAAGTGGCAGAAGCGTTTGGGTACCGGACAAAAAACGGTGTTCTAGCTGTGGAAGATTTCATGCGCGATGTGTATGGCTGTCTTCAGGATATTTCGGTAATTACTGACCTCTTTTTTGATCATGTTGACGAGGTGCTCGGGCTTTTAGGGGGCAATGCAGGAATACCGGATAAGGTTGTTGAAAAGGGGATCCAGGTTCGCAAAGGAAAGGTTCACCTTACGGCCAGAACTGCCCAGTTGCAGGTGAAGCCGCATATTCTTATTCGGTTGTTTCTGGTCATGGCTCGCACAGGGCTGCCCCTCCACCATGGCACTCGTAAGAAAATTCGCGGATATCTTTACTTTATTGACGATAAGGTGCGCTCTTCCCCTCGGCTTGCAACAACTTTTTTCAATATTCTGTTTGAGGCTCAGGATATCTTTGCAGTATTGGAAGCGATGCTGGAGGCCGGAGTTCTGCCATCATGTATTCCTGAATTTTCTCGAATTATTACACTTGCTCAGTACGATATATATCATATTTATACAGTGGATCGGCACTCATTGCAGACTGTGGCCGAACTAAGGCAGCAGGCAGAGGGGATGAAGAAGGTATGCGGCAAGGTGAAATCGCAGAAGGTTCTCTACCTTGGTGCGCTTCTGCATGATATCGGCAAAGGGTCAGGCCGTGATCACTCTGTCGAAGGATCCGGGTTGGCTGCTGCTGTAGGAAAACGGCTTGGGTTGAGTGAAGTGGAATGTGATTCATTGAAATTTCTCGTCAGGTATCATCTTTTTATACCTGAGAATGCACTGCGGAGAGATCTTAATGATACTCTTTTTATTGAAAGGTGTGCGGAAACCATCGGCAATCTGGATAAGTTGTCGATGCTCTATCTGATCTCCGTTGCCGATTCAAAGGCAACCGGACCGTCTGCCTGGAGTGACTGGAAGGCAGCATTAATGGAGGATCTCTATTTTAAGGTATATTCGTATTTTGATTCGCGGCGCAAAAGGGGGGCGGACGGTAATGTATTGGATGAGCACGTCGGGCAGGGGGTTGAATGGCTGCGTGATCAGACTGGTGTACGGCTGGGTGGGGAAAAAGGTGTCAGGATGGATAGGTCCGCCCTCTCTGAGGACTATGTGCTCGCCTTTGCACCCGAGGTTATTGCCCGACATCTCTTGATTCATAGAGACAATTATCAGCTTTTACGACAGAAGTCGTTGATAAAGGCTGATGAGGGTGCTGATAGATGGTCATTACTTGTCTTGGCCGCCGATCGTCCCGGGTTACTGGCAAAAATATGTGGAGTGATGGCACTGAATAACCTGGCAGTCATCAGAGCACAGATTTTTACCTGGGAGGATGGCACCGTTGTCGATGTGCTTGATGTGAGACCAACCGATGGTCTTGCTTTTACTGAAAAAGACTGGCAGGCCCTCAATGATGATTTGGATAAGGCCATTTGTCACAGATTAGGTTTGGGGCATCGGTTGCACAGGAAATTGTCTTCTGCATATCTGCGGCGGCGTGAATTTATTGGAGAGATGGCGACCAAGGTGCTGATCGACAATAAAAGTTCAGACGTCTATTCGATTATTGAGGTCTATTCGGTTGATCTGCCGGGTCAGCTTTATCGTATTACACAGATGCTGGCAGATTTTGGTATGAATATTCATAAAGCGTATATTGCTACAGAAGTTGGACAACTTATTGATGTTTTTTATGTGCTCGATGATCGCGGGAAAAAGCTGACTGATAGTGAATTTCAGCAGGAAATTACCCAGGGGTTGCTCCATTCTGTTGATCATTCTGTGGACTAGGAGGCTGTCCGAGGAATGTAAAAAAATAACAAACATGTAATAAATAATGGTTTAACTGTTGTAAAACTTGTCATAAATGTTATTAAAAGGCGATTAGTTTGCTGGTTATAAAAGTGCTGATTGCAAAATAATTATACTGAAAAAAGGAGACTGTGAAAAATGACTAGAGAACAGATAATGAAGATAATTGAAGAAGAGAATATTCAGTTTTTTCGCCTTCAATTTGTGGATATCTTTGGTTTTATGAAAAATGTTGCCATTCCCAAGAGTCAGATAGGCAAAGCTCTGGACGGGGATATGATGTTTGATGGTTCCTCAATTGACGGCTTTGTGCGTATTGACGAATCTGATATGTATCTCAAACCGGACTATGCTTCTTTTACTGTTCTCCCATGGAGAAACAAAGATGGTATCGCTGCTGCCCGCATAATCTGTGATGTGTATAAATCAGACGGGACTCCTTTTGAAGGATGTCCCCGGGTTAACCTCAAGCGCGTTCTGGCTGAGGCAAAAGAGCTGGGTTATACTATGAATGTCGGAACCGAGGCTGAATTTTTTCTCTTTGAAAGGGATGAAAAAGGTGCACCTACAACAATAACTAATGACGTTGCAGGTTACTTTTCACTGGATCCTGAAGATATGGCCAATGATTGCCGCCGTGAAATCATCGAGGTTCTTGAACAGATGGGATTTGAGATTGAGGCATCCCATCATGAGGTTGCCGAAGGTCAGCATGAGATTAATTTTAAATATTCCGATGCCCTGACTGCAGCGGATAATACTGTAACGTTTAAGTGGGTTGTGAAATCCGTTGCCTCAAAATATAACCTGCACGCAACCTTTATGCCCAAACCGATTTTCGGTATAAACGGATCCGGTATGCACACCAACCAGTCTCTCTTTAATCTTGATGGTACCAATGCGTTTTTTGATGAGAGTGACAGCTTGCAGCTTTCAAAAGTTGCTTATTCTTATATTGCCGGCTCCCTGAAAAATGCACGCGGCTTCGCCGCTGTAACCAACCCGCTGGTTAACTCTTATAAACGTCTTGTGCCAGGATATGAGGCACCTGTATATGCTGCATGGTCAGCCTCAAATCGTTCGGCTCTGATCCGAATTCCTGCCGCTCGTGGTCTTTCCACCCGTACGGAAATTCGCTGCCCGGATCCTGCTGCTAACCCATATCTTGCTCTTGCGATGATGTTGAACTCCGGCCTTGACGGTGTAAAGAATAATCTCACTCCACCGGCAGAAGTGGCCCAGGATATTTTCAAGATGACTGCGGCTGAAATGGAAGAAGAGGGTATCAGCGTTATGCCCGCAAATTTGCAGGAAGCCATTGATGAGCTGAAAGCCAGTCCAATTGCTAAAGATACTCTCGGGGAACATATCTTCAGGAAGTATATTCAGGCAAAGGAAAAGGAGTGGGATCGTTTCAGGACTGCGGTTACCGATTGGGAGATTAAGGAGTATCTCACAGCTTATTAAGTTGGTTTCTGAAAAGTTTTGATAGTGTGTTGTCCGCCCGCATGCCTGCATAAGGTGTGCGGGCTTTTTTGTACCTATGCCATGGTGCAACAACTCTTGCCAATTTCTCTCTTTATAAGTAGTGTCTCTTGCAGTTGACTTTTTACGACGCCACCTCAGTTAATTAATCCGCACTTGAACATTTATAAATGGTCTGGCTGAAAAAGAAAAAACAGAAAGTCGTAGCTGCAGTTTTGCCCGGTCTTATGCGTGAACGGGGCTGGGAGAAACAGATTGACCTTCATTCCATCTTTCCACGGTGGCACGATCTGGTGGATGCTGAGGTGAGTGATCATGCCCAGCCTCTGAAAATTGTCCGCGGCATCCTGTGGCTGGAGGTCGAAAGTTCTTCCTGGCTGCAGGATTTGCAATACCGGAAAATGGAGTTGCTGGATACCCTCAACCAGTCCCTCAGGCTTTCCAGGCTTAATGATATTAAAATGGTTTTGCCCGTCGGCAGGAAAGAGGGCAAAAAAGTACCCGATCGTTCTGTGAGTTTTGTCAAACCGGATGAGAAAAAAATAGCAGCTTTTGAGCAGCAGGTAAGCTGTATTGCTGATGAACAGTGTCGGGATGCATTGATGCAGTTCTGGTATCTTTCACATGCATGCAAGATTACAGATAAAAAATAATGTTACATCAAAATATCCTGAGCGCCATTGGCAATACCCCTCTTATACGAATTAACCGGGTTTTTAAAAGTGATACCGTTGAAATGTACGGTAAGCTGGAATCGAGTAATCCCGGTGGCTCCGTTAAAGAGAGAATTTCTCTCTCTATGATTGAGGCGGGTGAGGAAAGTGGAGAGCTGACGGCGGAGAAAATAGTACTTGAGGCCACAAGTGGAAATACAGGTATCGGCCTTGCCATGGTCTGTGCCGCCAAAGGATATCGTTGCCTTTTAGTGATGCCCGAGTCTGCATCCATTGAACGGAGGAAGATCATGCAGGCCTATGGCGCAGAAATTCTTCTGACTCCGGCTAAAAGAGCCACAGACGGTGCGATAGAAAAAGCGTATGCCCTGGCCAGGGAGTTTCCTGACCGATATTTTCTGGCAGATCAGTTTAATAATGAAGCCAACTGGCGGGCGCATTATGACCGCACCGCACCTGAAATCTGGCAACAGACTGAAGGCAGGGTGACCCACCTGGTGGCCACCCTGGGCACTTCAGGAACAGTCATGGGACTGTGTCGCTGGTATAACGAATTCCAGCCCCATGTGAAAATCATTGCAGTGGAGCCTCATCTGGGACACAAGATCCAGGGACTGAAAAATATGAAGGAGTCGTATAAGCCTGAAATATTTGATAAAAATGTCCCTGATGAAGTGTTGAAAGTTGATGATGAACCCGCTTTTGAGATGGCCAGAAATCTTGCGACCCAGGAGGGTATACTGGTTGGGATGAGCAGTGGAGCGGCTATGTCGGCTGCAATTGATTTTAGTATAACGCTTGTTAATGGACTTGTGGTTGTGATGTTGCCCGATAGTGGAGAGCGCTACCTGAGTACTCCTCTTTTTACTCCTCCCCAAAGGGAAGAGAAAAAGGATCAGCTCTTTTTCTATAATACCATGAGCAAGAAAAAGGAGTTGTTCGTACCACAACAGGATGGGAAAGTTACTTTCTATTCATGTGGTCCTACTGCATACGAATTTGCAGATCTGCAGATTTGCCGGCGATTTGTTGTCTCTGATCTCATCGGTCGCACCCTGGAGGCCAAAGGTCTGCAGGTAGATTCATATATGAATTTCACCGATATAGATGATCGGACCATTGAGGGTGCAGAAAAAGCAGGACAACCACTGGAAGAATTTACTCAGAAGTATATTGACAGTTTTATGGAAGATGTTGATGCTCTGGGTGTTAAGCGGGCTAAAGGATATCCAAGGGCATCAGAATATATCCCTGAGATGATTGAGATGTCCCATGAACTTATGCATAAGGGCTATGCTTATGAAAAGCATGGCTCTATCTATTTTGATATCTCAAAGTTTAAGAAATACGGCAGACTTTCCGGCATTGATCTTGGTAAGATTCAGCTTGGCAAGACCGTTGATCTGGACAACTACGAAAAAGACAACCCGCGGGATTTTACCCTGCTTAAACGTTCAACTCTCGGGGAGCTGAAAAAGGGAATATTTTTTGAAACGGACTGGGGGAATGTGAGACCAAGCTGGCATGTCGAATGCTCAGCAATGGCCACCGGAAACCTGGGCTCTACAATGGATATCCACACCTCGAGCAGGGATCTTATCTTTCCTCACCACGAAAATGAAATAGCTGTCGCTGAGGCCCTGACCGGAAAACCTCTGGCTAACTACTGGCTCCATTCTGAGCTTGTTGTGGTTGATTCCAAAAAAATGTCCAGGGAGGCTGCGAACAGGGTCAC
>DEIL01000286.1:1557-2088 GCA_002352445.1 Desulfobulbaceae bacterium UBA2775 | reverse complement strand
TCAGTGCACTACAGGAAACCGATTAATTTTTCCTATAAACGGCTTGAATCAGTTCGTACAGCTCTCAGGCGTCTTGATGAATTTACCTGCAAACTACACTGCCTACCCCCGGGGCTGCCGCATCCCGAGGTGACGGCCTTTGTCTCAACCATGGAAACCAAATTTTTTAAGGCCATGGATGATGATCTGAATGTCTCTAAAGGAATGGGTGGGATCTATAATTTTATCAAGAAGGTGAATCCCATTCTTCAGGTTAATCATCTCGATCAGGATCAGAGAAATTATATTCTCGAAAGTCTGGATAAGATTAACAATGTGCTCAATATCTTCCGCCTTAAGGGCTGCCCTCTTGCCCCCGATGTGAATGCCCTTATCAAGCTTCGAGAAGAGGCACGACATAAAAAAGACTGGCTGGCAGCCGATGCTGCACGAGATGAGCTGGCCAGAAAAGGGATCACCATAATTGATACGGAAAACGGCCCGATATGGAAACGAACCCGGGAAGGTGAGTAGGTTGTTTTCCATACTTCT
>DEIL01000286.1:0-1512 GCA_002352445.1 Desulfobulbaceae bacterium UBA2775 | reverse complement strand
CTAAATTAAGCCCTGCTGGGATTTCAAAATTCGACCTTGATGTTCTTGTGAACTATTACAGTTTATGGGAAAAATATTTCCAGTAAAATGGTTAATGTTCTGTTATGCGGTTTTTTTATAAAAAGGAGAATTATTCTTGCCCATAAATTTGCATATCCCATATCCAGGTGATATGCTTTGTCTTAATTGAGCAATTTTAGATGAATGAAGTTTTAAATCTAACTGTGAACCTGCACAAGCGAGACAACAGCAATGATAACTTTTGAAATCAGGGTTATTGCAACATTTCTGGCAGCATTTTTTGCCGCCATGTTCGTTTTACCGAACCTGTCTCTTTTTGCGGAGAAAATAGGTCTGGTGGATGTACCGAACGAAAGGAAGGTGCATACAGTTCCACGGCCTCTTGTCGGCGGCATTGGTATTGTAATTGCGGCAACCTTCAGTTCTCTTGTATTTGTACCTTCTTTAGGGCTCGATGGTTATTTCTCCGGGATGATTCTGCTGTTGCTGGTTGGTTTTATGGATGATCTCCAGGATCTTGGCCATCGGAAGAAATTTATGGCTCAGATTGTGGCCACCACACTGCTGATCTATCTGAGTAAAATCCATTTATCGGATTTTGGTAATTTACTCGGGTCTGGAGAAATAATTGTCCCCGACATAGGCTGGTTGATCTGGGGAGTCACAGTATTTTGTGTGGTAGGTGTCACTAATGCTGTGAATATGATAGACGGGCTCGATGGGTTGGCCGGATCCATATCATTTATCTCCTTCCTGACCTTCGCCGTTTTGTCATCCCTGACAGGAAATAGCACCCTGATGCTTCTTAATCTGGCTCTTGCCGGGGCCCTTCTCGGCTTTTTGAGATATAACTGGACCCCTGCCGTTCTCTTTATGGGAGATGGAGGCAGTCTCTGTCTTGGTTTTTCGCTCTCTTTTATGGCACTGGCGTTGACGCAGGTTGAAGTCACTCTGGTCCAGCCGGTTATTGTTCTTCTCGTTCTGGCGGTTCCTGTTTCAGATACACTCATAGTAATGGTCAGAAGGATTCGTAATGGTAAGAGTCCTTTTAAGCCGGACAATACACACCTTCATCACATTCTTCTGCGAAATGGTTTTGAAGGTAAAAAACCGGTAAAGATAATGTTGTTTTTTTGCGTCATCTTTTGTGGATTCAGTATCCTTGGCGTTATTTTCCGTGTCCCGGAGCCACTGCTTTTCATCTTATTCGCGGTTTATTTTGTCCTCAACTGGTTTGCTGATTTTTTTTCAGGAAAACTGATGCAGGCGATGAATCACTTTCAGAGAGAGGAGAAACTCACTAATTCTCCGGCTGCTTTACATTCTCCTTTCCATGGCGAAAAACGATATAATGTTGATATCCAGATACGCTACAACAATTATTTATCAAAACTCTCCCTGCCGGGGAAGATCATCACTATTTCGAAAGCCGGGTTTCGGGCACAGATTGATGAACTGGGTGTTGTGTGCCGAAATTGTGTTGTTACCATT
>DEIL01000040.1:3542-31673 GCA_002352445.1 Desulfobulbaceae bacterium UBA2775 | reverse complement strand
ATTTATACACTTGGTGAGAGATGATCTATAACCGGCTACATGACTACCGCCTTCACGGGTATTGATGTTATTTACAAAAGAAAAGAGACGTTCTGAATATCCATCAAAATGCTGCAGAGAAATTTCTACTTCAACATTATCTCTTGAACCTGAAATGTAAATAGGTTCAGGGAATATGACTGTTCTCTTACGATTAAGATACTCTATATAGGATATGATCCCTCCGGAGGCATGAAATTTATCTTCTTCTCCACTCCGCTCATCTTTTAAATATATCCGTAACCCTTTATTTAAAAAAGAGAGTTCCCTTATTCTGTTTTTAACCGTTTCATAATTAAAAGCAGTCGTTTCAGTAAATATTTGGGAATCGGGTTTAAAAGTTATTTTTGACCCTGTTTTATCACTTTGACCGATAACCTGTAACTCACTCGCCTTCTCACCGTAGTTATATGATTGTCTATATATTTTACCGTTTCTTTTAATTTCAGCATAGGCTTCACTGGAAAGTGCATTAACTACAGATACACCGACACCATGCAACCCTCCGGATACTTTGTAAGATGAATGATCAAACTTACCCCCTGCATGAAGAGTAGTCATGACAAGTTCAAGAGCTGTCATATCTTCAGTAGGATGTTTTTCTACCGGAATTCCACGCCCATTGTCCTCCACAGAAACAGAATTATCTTCATGAATAATAATCCTGATCCTGTTGCAGTAGCCAGCCAGGGCTTCATCTATACTGTTATCTACAATTTCCCATATAAGGTGATGCAGACCCTCTGTAGCTGTATTTCCAATGTACATGGACGGTCGTTTACGTACTGCTTCCAGACCATCAAGTACCTTTATCTGTTCCGCACCGTATTTGCTAGTTTCTTCTGTCACGCTAGTTCCCTGTAATAGTAATAGTTACAACTGCATCGGCATTATAATGGATATAAAGCCAACATCATCATCAGCCTTCATGAGACACGGGCTGTTGTTCGAATTGATATACGCCTCAACCGTTTCACTTTCCATAACCTGGAGCGCTTCAATAAAATATCTACAGTTAAAGCCGAGGCTGAGTGGTTCACCGGAATACGATATGGACTGTTCATCTTTTGCGTTGCCTAAATCAGCATTCTGTGAAGAAAGTATCATCAGATTATTTTCAATCTTCAACTGGATAGTGTGAAATATATCTTCAGTAAATAGATTTATTCTTTTTAGTGATTCCAGAAAAGGTATTCTCTGAATTTCCAGACAATTTTCAAGCTGGACAGCTTCAAGAATAGCAGAATATTTAGGGAATTCACCATGTTTAAGACGAATAATCATTACAGCATCCTCATCTCTGAGAACCAGCTGTTTTTCCTCAAAAGATACTTCCAAAGCATCTCTTCCCTCACAAAATTTTTTCCATTCCTGGATACCTTTTTTGGGTATCAGTGTGACATCGTTGAGCCGCATTTCATCGAGATTTGCAGCAACATCTTTTTCCATAATTGACAATCGATGTCCGTCAGAGGAAATCATCTTCAAATAAGAAGTGCCATCCCGCACCTCCTTTTCAAACAGCACAGCCGTAAGAGAGTAAATATTCTCCTGCTCATTTGCTATTGAATATATAATTTTATCAATAAGTTCGAGAAAAATATGACTCTCAAATGAGATAAATGACTCTTCTTCAAATTCAGGGAATTCAGGGAATTCATCACTTGCTACTCCAGCCAGATTGTATTTACTTAAACCTGCCCTTATAATAACCCAGCTATTATCTGTTTCTTCTATAGTTATAGTTTCTGATCCCGATTCTCTGACAATCTCAAAAATTTTTTTTGAGGGAAGAGTCAATGACCCTTTATCGTGAATTTCTGCGGGAACAAAGAGACGCAGACCTACTTCAAGATCTGTTCCTGTTAAAATTAAACCATTGTTTGTTGACTCTATAAGAACATTTGACAAAATGGCTAATGTTCCCTTTTTGTTGGTTAGGTTTTGAATATTGTTAAGAGCCTCAAGAAGATAATTTCTACTGATCGTGCAATTAAGTGCCATAAGGGGACTCCTTTTGACGAATCCTTATTATAGTTTTATTATTATTATTATTAGTCAGGCTGATATGGTTAATTAAACCATATCAGCCTATTTTTATTAGATTAATTATAAACAATATTAATTTAATAAATATGTTAATAATGTGTATTAATGGTTATTAACAGTTTTATAAACCGGTAATTAAAAAGCTGTTAACATGGAGCTGTTAACAGAGTGTTGAAAAAACTTTTTTTATGGTTGGTCTCGTTTTTCGAAATCTTCAAAATTATCGAAAAAACAGTCATATACATATAACTATTATCAGCTTATAATCTAGTAAAAAAAGATCAATATTTCAATAAAATAATACTATTTTAATAATGAAAATTTATAACGAAGCCAGGCTTGAGGAAGAACTCGGAGATGTTATTAATTGTTCTTTAAAAAATGATGTTTTTTCAGGTGTTTGTTTGTCTTTTTCAATTTTAAAGGATTCTTTGAGATGGAGCAGGAGTTACAGTTATGGAACTACTGAAAAATCAGGATCGCAAAACAGGATTCAGCAAAATACCTATTTTGATCTGGCATCATTGACAAAACCACTGGTAACAACGCTTTCAATAGCAGTTTTAATTGAAGATGGGTTAATTCGTTTGGAAGATGCGCTTTCTTATTGTTGTGGTTGGCAATTACCTGAAGATAAGAAAAGAATTAAAATTTCTCATCTTTTATCACATTCTTCTGGTTTGCCGGCTCATAAACCATATTATAAAAAATTGCATGAAGTGCCTCAATACCAAAAAAATAAAGACCTCCAAAAATGGATTATGGAAGAAAAACTATGTTTTTCACCTGGTACAGACAGTCTGTACAGCGACCTCGGTTTTATATTGCTTGGATTAATAATTGAAGAGAGAGCTGGAGTTCCACTGGATGTTTTATGGGAAAAGAAGGTTATTACCCCTTTAAAGCTGCAAAAAGGGTTGTTATTTACAAAAAATAAAAGTTTTGATAGGAGACTGTGTGCTGTCACACAAAATTGCATATGGAGTGGTAAAATGCTTTGCGGGATTGTCCATGATGATAACTGCAGAGCAATGGGTGGTGTGGGAGGACATGCCGGATTATTCGGTACGGCACCAGCTGTCTTGTCTCTCTGCGAACACTTAATAGAACAATTTAAGGGCAGGGAGGAACATCCTTCGTACAGTCCTGCTCTGTTGAGACATTTACTGACCAGAGTTGGCAACTCCGGCTGGACATATGGTTTTGATACCCCAACGAGAGGAAAGTCAAGCAGCGGCAGGTTTTTTAGCAATGAAAGTAGAGGCCATTTAGGTTTTACGGGAACATCTTTCTGGATAGATTTTGAAAGGGAAATAGCAATAGTATTACTTACGAACAGAGTGCATTCAACCGACAATATTGACAAAATAAAAAAAATAAGACCACTTATCCATGACATAATCATGAAGAATATTTTATAAAACAGGGCGGGGAAAACCTTGCAACCCAAGGCTGTTTGGCGACACTCCTCCGAATCCCGGTTACATTACTTTCATAACAGCGAAGCGGTGTCATTGTTGTGAAATTCATTTCATGGGTTTTAGTTAGACTCTAACTAAAACTTTCGGCGGTAAGGTACTCTTATCATCAAAAAAAAAGCTCCGTCAAACATATATGTCCAACGGAGCCTGAGGTATCGCATAAACGACTAAATTTTTATTACCACCAGCAAATAGTTTGGTCGGCGTCAAAAATTTTGTCAACCAGATTATCATAATCCGGAATCTCTGCAGTCAGATCAAAGGTATCAACTTCCCGGTCACGATTAACAATTTCGACTAACTTCTGTACTGTCTCATCCGGCTGCGATCTGTATACATTTAATATTTTCATAGTATAGAAACTCCTGGATATATTATTTAGCACCGTAGGGGATGATATGGGTCATTTCACGAAGTTTTTCACCAAGCTCTTCAACGGAAATCGCGGTGAAATCGTTTTTTTCAACGTCAGCCTGCACGGTGGTAAAAATATCACCTTCCATGTCACGAAGCATTTCTATGCTTTCTTTGTTCAACTCATCCAACTCAGGGATTTCCTTATCTATAACTACGCCATATGAATACATGTTTTCAACAGCTAAGCCTAAGGCTGACCTGATACCATCAACGACGTAATCTTCGTGCCTGTACATGAAGCATACTTTTTTATATTCCATTTTATGTCTCCTTTACAGACTGAGGTAACAGTCAAAGTCTTCTATCATAATACCGTGTTGAGCTTGAGTAGCCATTTTTTTTGCGGTTAATCCCTCGGGAATATCCTCAATATCGAAGCCCTGTTTTTTATAGCTGTCCACACAAATAGAAACATCATCAGCAAGGTCGCATAAACCGGCAAATTGAGGATCTTTAGAAAGGGTTGTGGCCTTCCAGGTAAAAAAAACCTTTACATTGGATCCTTTGGCTTTAGCTGCCTTGGTGATGCCTATGACGTGTTGAAGGCTGTCTGTGGTAGTAACAAAAATACCTAAACTTTTTGCCATATTTATTCTCCTTCAAGAAAATTGCCGGTTTTGATTCACCCGGCAGGCATAAAAAAAATCAAATCACAGCCATATGCGATTCAATTTAAAGTTGGTAGAACCCGAAGTGTAAAGAGTTCACTGCGGGTTCTTTGGAATATTAACCTTTTTTGATAAAAAAACTTATGTAGCCGGATTCTTCTTTTTCACCAAGATATTCGTGCCCTGCCCGTTCACACCAACCGGGGAGATCATTTCTGGAGCCCGGGTCAGTTCCGTCCACCTGAAGGATGTCACCGGCATTGATCTTTCCGATCTCTTTTTTAGTCCTAAGAAGCGGCATTGGACAACTGAGTCCCTTAGCGTCAAGCACACTAGCTGGTTCTAATCCTTCTTCAACTACTTTGAAATCACTCATAGCTGTTCTCCTGGCATTTAATTAACTTATATATGTTGATAAGAAAAAAATCCGGTGGCGGATAAAATTCTTAACTGAAAAAAGTTCGTTTTTGACCTATACTTTAGCTTCCGGCATCTGTCAAGGTATGAAAAAATGAGCAGTGTAACCAATTGATATTAAGACAAATAAATTTTATACCACAATGTGGTGATGGCGGGTGTGGTATGTCGTTTATCTTGACAAAAAATATGAGATGTGTAAAGCAGTGTAACTATTCAGTAAGGGAAGGGGATGAGGTTTTCACAACGATTATATCGCTTACCTGTTGTGACAACACCCCTCGACCCGCTTTTTCTTCCAGACAACACATGGCTTTCGTATAAAAGATACTGATTGACACAATAGATATTTATAAAAATAGAGTTGAGGTTTACTTTTTGTCTACTTAACAGGGAGAGTACTATGAGCGAAGAATCAGTTTTCAAAAATAAGGCTAAAGAGTTATACGGCCTTTTCTGCGAAAAGGAGTGGAACCCTTATATTACCGGTGTCGTAGTTGCTTTTCTATCGGTAATGATAATGGCCTGGTGGAGACCTTGGGGGGCTGTCGGGGCTATCAGGAACTGGGGTGACTGGATAATGTTTGGGGGTGCCAGTATTTTTGGATCAGATGGTGCTATTTTCGGGTTTTATGACGAAGCTCCACGATCAATATTTGTGAATTCGGGTTCTGTTATAGGCATAGGTTTTGTTGCCGGTGCATTTATCTCTGCATGCCTGGGAAAGGATTTTGCTTTGAGAATCCCACCATATCGAGAAATGGTGAAAGCGATAATTGCCGGTATATTGATGGGAGTTGGGGCAACGTTAGCCGGCGGTTGTAATGTCGGTGGTTTCTATAATGCAATTGGAAATTTCGGTGCCAACGGGTTCGCCATGATGTTTGGTCTTGTTTTTGGTGTTGTTCTGGGTCTCAAGCTTCTTTACCTGGAGATGGAGTATATTACCTGGGGTGACGGTGGTTCGAAAACGGTCAGCTTTTCATCAAAAGTAGTCTATACAATGGGAATAGTATGTACTTTGGTTCTTATTGTGGCGGCCTACATCTATGCAGGCAATGAAGACAGTGACTATATTGCCTCGTTGAGTGGTATAATATTAATCGCTGCAGCTCTCGGATATACCATGCAGCGAGGTCGATGGTGTATGGTACAAGGATTCCGTGAACCACATATGACCGGTGACTGTACTCTGGCCAAATCGGTTATGCTGTCGATAGTTATCGTGGCAATTGGCGCTGCCGTATTGAAATATGCTGTTCCAATGAGAGCTGAAGGGGAGGCGGTACTGGCGCCCCTTAATTATGTCCGGGGTACATTTGGCTGGGGCGGCGTTGTCGGCGGGTTTGTTTTTGGCCTTGGTGCCATGTTTGCCGGTGGCTGCGGTTCAGGAACATTGTGGCGTGTTGGAGAGGGGCAGGTTAAACTTATGATCGTTGTGCCTTTTTTTGGTATAGTCTCGTCCGTTATGACTGCCTGGTTCAGGGACAATGATTTTGAGGCGGACGGGGTTCTCGGATCCTATGTTTATATGCCTGATATACTGGGTTATGGGCCAACACTTCTGGTTGTCGGCCTGGCAATGACCGCCTGGTATCTGGTTGTCACCTGGAACGAAGAAACCAACAAATTGATAGTACCGATGTGACACTATAGAACAGGTAGAAATAGAGGCGCAATTTCACCCTGCAGTGAGATTGCGCTTTTTCTTTTTTGCTCCCAGGAAAATTAGGAGTAAGGCACCAATGAGAAAGACAGCAATTTTTAGAGATAATCTCTTTTTATCCCATGATCCCGGATATAACCATATTGAATCACCCGAGCGGATAAGGACGATATTTAACCTGCTGGATAAAATGCAGGAGATGGGGGAGCTGGTTGAACCATCTTTTCATTCGGCATCCCGGGATCTTATTCGTCTGAATCATTCTGATGCTCTCATTGAAACTGTAGCTGCAACATCGGGCCAGATGTATTCAGTTCTTGATGCAGACACACTTACTTCAAAAGAGAGTTACAATGCGGCCTGCCTTGCAGCAGGGGCTGTGGTGAGGGGGGTAGATCTTCTCTGGCAAGGTGATATAGATAACGGTTTTGCCCTGGTCAGACCTCCGGGTCACCATGCTGAAAAAAATATATCCATGGGTTTTTGTCTCTTTAATAATGTTGCCATCGCCGCTCACCATGCCATTCAAAATTGTGGTGTTAAAAGGATAATGATTGTTGACTGGGATGTACACCATGGCAATGGCACCCAGAATTCGTTTTATGATACCGACAAGGTGTTATATTTATCAACACACCAGTATCCTCTCTACCCGGGTACCGGCGGTCTGGCAGAGACAGGGTCGGGGCCGGGGGAAGGGTATACTGTTAACATACCGCTTCCAGGTGGTCAGGGAGACGTTGAATATGCTAATGTTTTTAATACCTTAGTGAAGCCGATATGTCTGGAGTATCAACCAGAGCTTATTCTCGTATCGGCCGGTTTTGATCCATTTATTGAAGACAGTATCAGTTCAATGCAACTCACGCATAACGGGTTTGCCTATATGACCAGGGTTATGGTTGAACTGGCGGAAACAGTATGTAATGGGAAATTGCTGGTTTCTCTGGAGGGCGGCTACAGCCTTGCTGGAATGAACAGAGGAGTTTTCGCGGTTCTCAATGAATTGGCAGGCAACGTTCTCAAAAATGAGCTTCCGGCAAAGGTCGATGAAAAAACATGTTGTTTGCTGGGAAAAGAAAAGAGTGCGCATCCGGTGGTTGAGACGGTAAGGGACGTTGCAAAAACATATTGGAAAATGTAAACTCGAAGAATGCAGGCTCGAAAAGATGTTAAGAGGTATAAAAACAAGGAAAAATAACACGGCTCAAGATTTTATAATCCGCTTGGAGATATTTTTTGAACAAAGGTACCACTAAAATACTTATTGCAGATGACGATCTGATGGTTCGCACCACAATATCCCAGATACTTGAAATGTTTGGTTATCAGGTGGACACAGCAGCAAGCGGCGAGGAAGTGATAGCAGCTGTAGATGACAGCTATGATGTGATTATTCTGGATATCACTATGCCGGATATGGATGGTTTTGAAACCATGAACCAGCTCAACAGGCTGGATTTTGACATTCCCGTTCTGTTTCTTACCGGGGCCGGTTCTATGGACTATGCGGTAAAAGCTATTAACCTGGGTGCTTACGATTTTCTTACGAAACCGATTGAAGATCTGGATATATTCAATGTAAAGATTAGAAGAGCTGTTGAGAAGAGGATGTATGTGCTCAGAGAGAGGCAATATAAAGCTGCCCTTGAGGACGATATCCAGGAAAAAGCGAAACAGCTTGAAGAGCAGAATAAACTCCTTCTTACCTACAGTAACAGCCTCGAAAATGCTACTGTGCAGTTAATGACCAGCCTCCAGAATGCAATGGAGGAGAAAGACTACTATACCGCCGGTCACACCAAACGTGTCACTGAGTATGCGCTGATGTTGGGCGGGGCGATGGCGTTGAGTGAAAATGATATTGTTGTTTTAAGACGTTCCGCTCAGTTTCATGATATCGGAAAGCTGGTAATTGATCTCTCGTGTATCCAAAAACCGGGGAAACTGACTGATGAAGAATGGGTACTTATCAGGAAACATCCAACAGTCGGGGCAAACATCATAAAACCGCTGGGTTTTATGGAGAAAGAACAGTTTATAATACGACATCATCACGAGAGGGTCGATGGAAAGGGATATCCGGCAGGATTGACAGGCGATGAACTGGACGATCTTACAAAAATTATTACAGTTGTAGATAGTTTCGACGCCATGACATCCCAGAGAAATTACAGGAAAAACAAGGTGATGGAAGAGGCAGTAGAAGAGCTGTACAAATGCAGCGGAACTCAATTTGATCCGGCGATTGTTGAGACATTCGCCCAGGCCATAGTTGATTTTAAACCTGTAAAAAATGGTTTTTCAGGGGAACCCCTGGAAAAACTCTATGAGCAGAACAATATTATTAGCCCGGATAAATCGGAATTTTAGAGTGCCCGGACAAGTACCTTAGAAATAATTTATGAATATCACTAAGAAAGAAGTTGAGCATGTGACGAACCTGGCAAGGTTGACTCTGTCCGATGAAGATTTAGACATAATGACAGGGCAACTGGATACTATTTTGTCATATGTGGATAAGCTTGGGGAACTTGATACCGGCAAGGTAGAACCGACAACACATGTTTTTTCAGTAACAAATGCTTTTCGTGAAGATCGCGTAACGGAGTCGCTTTCCCGGGAAGAATCGCTTGCGAATGCACCCCTGCAGAATGGTGAGAGTTTTCAGGTCCCCAAAATTATCTAACCCCGATAAACGGGATAAGTACCTTGAAAGTATATGTGACCACATAATTTCAAAATACACTCCTCAGTTTCTTGTTTTTTATTACAGACTTTCAGGAGTAAGGTACTAACACCCATAAAATGAGTTTTACGACAATGACACCGCTACGCTGTTATGAAAGCAATGTAACCGGGATTCAGAGAGGTATTGACAAACATAATGAAACCCTACGAATTAACCATTGCCCAGGCAGAGAAAAAAATGGCAGATGGAGAATTCACTGCTGTTGAGCTGACAGAGAGCTGCCTGGACAGAATTGAAAAAATAGATAAAAAGTTACAAGCTTTTATTACCGTTGACAGGGAGGGTGCTCTCAGTCAGGCGATAGCGGCGGATAAAGAGCGAAGTGCGGGAAGGGTTGGTGCCCTCTGTGGTATTCCTCTTTCCATAAAGGATCTTCTCAGTACAAAAAATGTAAAAACCACCTGTGGTTCCAAAATATTGGAGAACTACATCCCTCCTTACGATGCAACCGTCGTTGACAGGATCAGGAAAGAAGGTGGGGTGATTCTGGGTAAGGTTGCCATGGATGAGTTTGCCATGGGCTCCACATCAGAGACCTGTGCTTTCGGTGTACCGCAGAACCCGGTTAAGAGCGGGTATGTTACCGGAGGATCCTCCGGTGGTTCGGCTGCGTCTGTTGCTTCACTGGAATGTCTAGGGTCTCTGGGATCAGACACTGGTGGATCTATAAGGCAGCCGGCATCTCTTTGCGGAGTTGTCGGCATGAAACCGACCTATGGCAGAGTTTCCCGGTTTGGCCTTACAGCATTCGCATCTTCCCTTGATCAGGTTGGTCCTCTTTCCCGGAGTGTTACGGATTGCGCCACCTTGATGAACGTAATCAGCGCCTATGATAAGAAGGATTCTACATCGGTCCGGAAAGCTACTCCCGATTTCACTTTGTCCCTGAAAAAGGGGCTTGACGGGGTTCGGGTGGGAATACCTCTGGAATATTTCAAACAGGGACTGGATCCCGAAGTTGAACGAGTCGTACAAAATGGTATTGAGGTGTTAGGGCGCGGCGGGGCGGAGCTGGTTGATATTTCTCTTCCCCACACTGAATACTGTGTTGCCTCTTACTATCTTATTGCTTCTTCCGAGGCAAGTTCCAACCTTGCCAGATATGATGGTGTCATATACGGGTACAGGGATCAGCAGGCGGATTCTTTACTTGATATGTATAAACAGACGCGCTCTAAAGGTTTTGGCGCCGAGGTGAAGCGACGTATTCTTATCGGCACCTATGCCTTGTCCTCAGGCTATTATGATGCCTATTATAAAAAGGCCTCCCAGGTTAGAACGCTGATTCTTGGTGACTACAAAAAAGCATTTGAAAGGTGTGATATTCTCATCTCCCCCGTCACACCGACACCGGCCTGGAAGATGGGTGAAAATAGTGACGACCCGCTGGCCATGTATTTGTCAGATATACTTACCATTTCGGCCAACCTTGCAGGTGTTCCCGGTATGTCGGTTCCTGGAGGGGTTACCGGGGAAGGTTTACCTGTGGGAATTCAGCTGCAGGGAAACCATTTTAGAGAAGAGCAACTGATCCAGACGGCATATCATCTTGAGCAGGAACTTAACCTTCAGCCATTGCTGCTGGATATCTGATGACACTGATTAGAACAGACTGAACTTTTTTCTAACACCCATGAAAGGAATTTTACAACGATGTCAACACTCTTCCAAATCCGTCTCCATCCGGGAAGCAGCACAACTTTCATATAAAATTCAAAAACCTCTCCTGATTTCTTGTTTTTTATGACAGCTTTTATGGAGTATGGCACTAAATTAATGTGGAGATCGCTTGAAACTTACTATTCCAGAAAATATTGCTTCTATTACCCCATACCCACCGGGAAAGCCCATTGATGAGCTGGAGCGTGAGTATGGCATCAGTGGCTCAATAAAACTCGCCTCAAACGAGAACCCCTGGGGGCCATCACCTGAGGTGGTGAGGGTTCTAGGTTTAGAGCTGTCCAACCTGAACAGGTACCCTGATGGATCGTGTTACTATCTTGCTAAAACAATTGCCTCAAAATTTGAGGTTGATCCTGCTGAGATCGTTTTAGGAAATGGATCCAATGAGGTAATTGAGTTTCTGGTGAAAGCGTTTGTGCGGGAAGGGGATGAAGTTATCACAAGTCACCCTTCTTTCCTGATGTATCAAAAGTTCGTCCAGGTTCGAGGGGGCGTCAACTACATAGTTCCGCTCCAGGACATGAAGCATGACCTGGAGACTATTCATGAAACGATCTCTGAAAAGACAAGGCTCATTTTTCTTGATAATCCCAATAACCCGACGGGAACGATCATTGAACCCCTGTACCTGCAAAATTTTTTAAACAGAGTTCCCGAAGATGTAATTGTTGTTCTGGATGAAGCATATGTGGATTTTATGGATGCCGGTTCCCGGGTTGACATTACCACCATGATACAAAACAGTGAGGACCGCTGTCCGGTTGTCCTGTTGAGAACATTTTCAAAGGCATACGGTCTGTCTGGTCTACGTGTGGGGTTCGGGCTTATGGCCAGGGAAGTTGCCTCCTGTCTGCATAAGGTCCGCCAACCCTTTAATATCAACCAGCTGGCCCAGGTCGGGGCAAAAGCAGCCCTGGAGGATGAGGAATATTTTCAACATACTCTGGCTAAAACGAGAAGAGGGTTGCGTGTTCTGGCCAAAGGGGTAGAAGAGCTTGGTTGTATAAGTTACCCCTCACAAACTAATTTTTTCCTTATTGATGTCAGAGGCAACGGAGATAAGTTGTATCAGGCAATGCTCCATAAAGGAGTTATTATCCGTTCCATGAGCAGCTATGGGTTTCCTGATTTTATTCGGGTTACCGTTGGAACAGAGGAGGAGAACACCAGGTTTCTCGCAGCCCTGGCTGATTGCCTGACGGACCTTGGTTATGTCTGAAAAGCAGGATGTTATCACCATTGACGGCCCGGCCGGTGTGGGAAAATCAACAGTAAGCAGGAAAGTTGCCGGTGCAACCGAATATACCTATCTTGACACTGGAGCAATGTATCGAGCTGTGGGCCTTTACCTGGAGCGACTCGGTATAAACCTTGATGAATCTGAAACTGTTTCCCGCAGTCTTGATGAGTTAAGGATGCAGCTGCTCCCGGCTGTTGATGATCAGAGTGATATTTGTGTTTTGCTCGGCGGTGAGGATGTAAGTGATATCATTCGTACTCCGGCAATGGCCATGATAGCTTCCCGGGTTTCCGCTATCCCTGTGGTGAGGGAAAAATTGACAGAAATGCAAAGAGTTTTAGGGAAGGAGGGCAGGGTTGTGGCCGAGGGAAGAGATACCGGCACGGTTGTTTTTCCTATGGCAAAGCATAAATTTTTTCTTGATGCCGATCCCCGGGAAAGAGCACGCAGACGTGTTGAGCAGCTTCGGCAGAGGGGGATGGAAGTGGATGAGGCAGAAATCCTGGCTATGACTCTTAGCCGTGATAAAAATGATCGTGAACGGAAGATTGCTCCACTTAAAGCGGCAGAAGATGCTGTGAAGATCGAGACTACAGATATCTCGATTGATGAAGTGGTTGAAAAAATTCTGCAGAAAATTTCTCCGGCACTGGAGAGACGTGCCGGAGAAAAGTAAGATTGCTATTCTATGACAAAATCTGCACGCCTGTTCTGGCTGTAGGCATCTTCGTCCTGTCCTGGGAAAAGAGGTTTCTCTTCGCCATAGGAAAGGGTTCTGATTCTTGAGGGATCCACGCCCAGGTCAATTAAGAACTGCTGGGTGTTAATGGATCTTCTTTCACCAAGGGCGAGGTTGTACTCATTGGTTCCCCTTTCATCGCAGTTTCCTTCAATAATTACTGCTGTTCCGGGAACTGAGTTAAGGTATTCCGCGTTGCGCACTATTATGTCTGTCATATCCGTTGTGATTGCGGCCCGGTCGAAGTCAAAATAGATAGGGTAGAGGTTGTCCGAGGATCTTCCATGTACCCGTTTATATTCGTCTGTCTGGGTGTCAGGTGCATTGGCGGATCCACCACCGCTACCTGCAGCGGTGTCATCAAGTGTACCTTCAGTGGGAAGGTTTTCCTCAGAATACCCGCCTTCCGCCGGGGGGTAGCTAATATCTTTGCCGCCGGACATTGATCCGGAAGATCCTGCTGAAGTTGGGGGGACAACTGTTTTGGGACTGCAACCGACCCCCAAAAGGACAAGTGAGCCAAGAAGGGACGAGAGTACAATTGATGTGTAGAACCTTTTTTTCATGATTTCTCCTGTTTCCATGTAAGGATGGATGGGCGCTTCTGAATAGTTGCATAAAATTATGGTACAGTTTAGCCGTAATAACAAAGAGGTCAAGCATAAATTGCCAGGCGGATAATTCTATTTACCTGTTGCCTATCAACTTTTATAATGGTATTGCGATGGCAAGCGACCGGGATGTTCAGGCAAAAACAATTTATTCACCACCTTCTTTCCAGCCTTGTGGTTGGTAAACACTCGGTCGCGGGGTACGAAATATGAAAGCAAAAGACACCGGGCACACCCTAACAGCCGTCTGTGCTGTTGGTTTAGAGAGTCTTGCCAGAGAGGAGATAGAATCTTTTGGTGGCAGGGACATCTCCTGTGGCAGGGGCATTGTGTTCTGGCAGGGAGGGTTGGCAGCTGCTTATCGAGCCTGTTTGTGGTCCCGTTTTTCCTCCAGAATCCTTTTACAGTTATCCGAGTTCCCGGTAAAAAATGAGGAAGAACTGTATCAGGAATGTTTGAAAGCGGACTGGTCCACCCATATGACGATTGATACCACATTTGCAGTTGACTGTACAATATCCGGTGAAAGCCCCATCAGCCATAGTCATTATGCAGCACTGAAGGTAAAAGATGCCGTTGTTGACTATTTTAGAAACAGAGAGGGGGATCGTCCGTCGATCGATACATCAAGGCCGGGAATCAGGCTGCACCTCCACCTTGACAAAAGGCAGGCAACACTTTTTCTGGATCTCTCCGGAGAAAGTCTGCACCGCAGGGGCTACAGAGTCTCCGGGGCACGAGCTCCACTTAAAGAAACACTTGGCGCTGCAATCGTCGGCCTGAGCGGCTGGCTGAAGGGTGGGGCCGGGACCCTGGTAGATCCCATGTGCGGTACAGGAACCATACTTATAGAAGCGGCGATGATGTATGGCGACTCTGCTCCCGGTTTATTCCGAAACTATTTTGGTTTTCTTGGCTGGCTGCAGCATGATACTGTTCTCTGGCAGGAGTTGATAGATGAGGCTGTTTCCCGGGAGAGTGCCGGGTTAGAAAAGAACTGGCCTGTCATGGTCGGGTATGATTGTGATCCTGTCGTGGTGAAGGGTGCAAGAAAGAATATTGAACGTGCAGGGCTTGAAGAGTTTATCCGGATTAAACAGGCTGAGCTTGCTACCCTTCAGCGACCCACTGAAAATGGCATGATATTATCCAATCTTCCTTATGGAGAGCGACTCTCGGAAGCTGAACAGGTATCCTGTTTATACAGAGCACTCGGACGCATAAGCAGAGAAAGGTTTCCCGGTTGGAATATAGGGGTTTTTATTTCTAATCCGGATTTTACCGATAGTTTCAATCTGGCCTGGAGAAACAGATACAAGCTTTTTAATGGTACTATACCCTGCAGGCTTCTCGTTGGACTTGTGGATGAAACAACAAAAGACTCTTTTCGATGGAAGAAACCGTCTGAAATGGGCATGGAGAGTGAAAGTGAATTTGGCAACAGGTTTAAAAAGAATCTGAAAAAATATATGGGCTGGGCGGAGAGAGAGGATATCTCATGTTTCAGAGTTTACGATAGAGATTTACCTCATTATAATATCAGCGTTGACCTGTACGGCAAATGGGTACATATCCATGAATACTCCCCGCCAAAATCAATATCCGGAGAGCTTGCCGCTCAAAGACTAAGGGATGCTGTCAGGCAGATAAAAGAGATACTCGGAGTACGTTCCAACCGGGTTTTTCTAAAAACAAGACAGAGGCAGAAAGGGAAAAATCAGTACCAGAAAAAAAACAGCCGAAAAAAACTGTATGAGGTGAAGGAAGGAAACTGTTATTATCTGGTGAACTTCACAGATTATCTTGACACTGGTCTTTTTCTTGATCATCGCCCCTTGAGGCAGAGAATTTTTCAACAGGCAAAGGGTAAAAGGTTTCTTAATCTTTTTGGTTATACCGGCAGTGCAACGATTCAAGCTGCTATGGGGGGGTGTGCAAGCACTACAACAGTTGATCTTTCTCCTACGTATGCAGGGTGGACAAAAATGAACCTGGCACTCAACGGCCTGGCCGAAGAAATACATACCGTTGTACAGGATGACTGTATGACGTGGCTGCGAGAGTGCAGGTCTACTTTTGATATAATTTTCGTCGATCCGCCAACTTTTTCAAATACTAAAAAAGAAAAACGGATTTTTAATATTCAAAAGGATCATGTTAAGCTTATCAGGCTTGCAATGGCTCGTCTGGATAAGTCGGGAGTTCTGTTTTTTTCGACAAACTACAGGAAGTTCATACTTGATCTTCAACTGAAAGATTCTTTTATCGTGAAAGATATAAGCATTAAAACAATACCCTATGACTTTTCCAGAAATAAAAAGATACACAGGTGCTGGGAAATGAAAAAGGGGAAGGTTGAGATGCGGGAGGAGAGCAATGCCGGAAATTGAAAAACTGCAGCAACAGATAGAAGACCTTGAAATTCGGCTTGACGGGCAGAAAAAGACAAACGCTACTCTGAAGAAGAGGGTTTTCGGGGCTTTGGTGAAGGGACATTCTTTTGATGGTCGAGGTCTGCCCGGTTCTGTGGGTGAGCAGGAGCAGTTTCACATTGCCCGGTCGAATCATCTGAAAAATAATTTTCTTGAAAATGTAAGCCATGAGATACGCTCTTCAATGAATGGCATTGTTGGAATGACGAGCCTTGTTCTGGAAACAGATCTGACGGAAGAGCAGAGGGAATATCTGGAGATGATTGGTTCGTCGGTAGAGCGGTTGCTGGGGGTAGTGAACCAGGTTCTCGATTTTTCCAAGATAGAGTCGGGACAACTCGACCTGAATAAGGAAGATTTTAATTTAATAGAGAGCCTGGATCATGATCTCTACCTCCTGCGACTGGCTGCTGAAAAGAAAGATCTTGAACTCCTCTATCACATAGATCCGAATGTTCCGGCATATATCCACGGAGACCCGGGACGTCTGGTTCAAATTGTAACCAATCTGGTGGACAATGGCATCAAATTTACAGCTGATGGATCTGTCTCAATAAAGATTGAAAATGATGGCTATGATAACAACAAAAATTTACTGCTGAAGTTTGTGGTTACCGATACCGGTTGTGGTATAGGTGATAATATGCAAAAGGTGATATCCCATTATTTCAGGAAGAAAGAGGGAAATCATGCCCCTCAACCCCTTGTTGTCGGATCGACAGGTTTAGGGTTGACGGTTGTCTCCCAGCTTATAAAAATAATGGGGGGCAGTATCGGGTTTGAGAGTGATTCCTCGGGATCCAGCTTCTGGTTTACTGTTCCGGTAAAAGAGGCAACTGATTTTTACACCGTTGAGGAACAGGGAAGCAGGGTTTTTGAGAACATAAAAGAGAGAACAGCCTATGTACTCAAGGGAGTGAAGGTTCTGCTGGTAGAGGATGAGTATATAAGCAGAGTACTTATTGAAACAGTACTGAAACAGCTCGGGATGGATGTGACCTGCGTTGAAAGTGGTGAAGAAGCCGTGAAGGAGGGGTGTGGTGGGGATTATCAAGCTGTTCTCATGGATGTTCAAATGGAGCAGACAGATGGGCTGGAAGCTACCAGAAAAATAAGAACATATGAAAAGAAGAATGGTGGCCATATACCGGTAATAGCTTTAACGGCTCTGGTCATGCAGGGTGATCGTGAAAAGTGCCTGCAAGCCGGGATGGATGACTATTTACCAAAACCGGTGGAAAGAGACCAGCTCATTGATGTGTTGACTAAATATCTGACCAGCAGGGCTCTTGTTGTGGTGAGTGAGGTAGATAATCAGCAGACCCTGGTTCGCACCCTGATAGAGTCAGGTTGGCGGGTGACTATTGCAGAAACACGGCGGTCGGCCATGTATGAAGCATCTTTATCATCTTTTGATCTTATTGTTTTTGATATAGCCATGGCTGAACTGGAAAGTCTTGAAGCTGTGAAAATCATCAGACAGTTGGAAGAGTACTCGGACCAACGGGCTGCAATCGTTGGCTTTGGGAATGAGGAAGACGGAAAAAAATGTCTGGAGCATGGTATTGATGGATATATCCATGGCCCTTTGACGGAGGGTAAAATAAGGACACAGCTTGAGTTGGTGCAATGATACGCTACTCCCATGTTTGCCTTGACACCTTCGGGTATCAGCTTCCCCCCAGGATAATTACATCAGAAGAGATTGAAGAGCGATTATCTCCTCTATATGATCGTTTGCATCTTCCTTCAGGCAGGCTTGAGCTGATGAGCGGTATCAGGGAGAGACGCCTGTGGCCTGAAGGCACCAGGCCCAGCGAGGCCGCCACCAGGGCCGGTAAAAAAGTTCTCGCAAATGGAGATATAGATCCACAGGATGTTGAATGCCTTATCTTTACATCGGTGTCACGGGATATGATGGAACCGGCAACAGCATCCTTTGTCCATAATAACCTTGGCCTGTCTTCCTCCTGTCTTATTTTTGATATATCGAATGCCTGTCTTGGCTTTCTCGACGGCATGGTGGTGCTGGCCAATATGATTGAGCTGGGACAGGTGCAAAATGGTCTGGTTGTCTCTGGCGAAACTGCAGAGGAGCTGCTTGAGTCGACCCTGGTTTCTTTGCTGGAGAACACAACATTTACCCGAAAAAGTATAAAACCCGCTTTTGCCTCATTGACGATAGGCTCCGGATCCATGGGGCTGTTTATGAGGCGGGCCGGAGAGAATGAAAAAAGGCCCCGCCTGGTTTGCGGTGCCTGGAAGGCAAACACCATTCACTCTGATCTCTGCCATGGTGGCCAGAATGGTCAGAACACGACCCTGATGGCGACAAATTCCGAGGAGCTTTTGTATCGCGGGGTTGAAACAGCGCTGTTGACCTGGAATGAATTTTCCACAAGCCCTGGGTGGGGCGGCGATGATGTCGACCACTTTTTTTGTCACCAGGTTGGCTCAGCCCATGCCAAGTTGCTTTTTGAGCAGTTGAACCTGGCAGCAGAAAAGAATTTTGCGACCCTGGAAACTCTCGGAAATGTAGGTTCTGTATCTGCACCTGTTACCATGGCTATGGCGATTGAACAGGGTGTCTTTCAACCCGGAAAGAAGGGGGCCCTGCTTGGCATCGGCAGCGGTATAAACTGTATGATGTTGGGGATTGAGTGGGCAGGATGAGAAAAGGATTGAGCAGCACTCAGAAGAATTTACTGCTGGAGCAAGCAAGAGAAACCATCTCCAACCGGTTGAATAAGGATGACGGTTTGCCGGATATGCCGGAAGATCCTGTCTTTCGGGAAAAAGCGGCAACCTTTGTAACACTGAAAATCTCCGGCAGGTTAAGGGGGTGCATTGGTACTTTGGAGCCCGCCACATCTCTATGGCAAAGTGTCCATGATAACGCACTTAGTGCAGCTTTCAGCGATCACAGGTTTTCTCCCCTGAGTCACAAAGAGCTTGAAACAATAGAGATCGATATTTCTATTCTCTCCTCTCCATCCTCACTTGAATATGAGGATTCTGTTGATTTGCTGAAGAAGTTGCAGCCCGGGGTTGATGGTGTCATTTTAAAGGATGGTCGCCGCGGGGCAACGTTTCTTCCCCAGGTATGGAAACAACTGCCGTCGGCGGAGTTGTTTTTAGGTCAACTTTGTCGAAAGGCGGGCCTTGAAGAAACGGCCTGGAGAGAGAAACATTTAGATATAAAAACCTACCAGGTGATCTCTTTTCAAGAGGAAGGCAAGTGAAAGAAGTTGTACTGTCAGAAACAATGCTCCGGCAACTGCAGGAGATATACGAAAAATTGGAGCGGGCCTACGATGCGGTAGCCCACCAATTGCATTTCTCCTGTGTCGGCTGCCCCGATAACTGCTGCGATTCATATTTTCTGCACCATACCTATGCTGAATGGGCCTATCTCTGGCTCAGTTTTAAAGAACTTGATCCTGCAAAACAGAAAAAGCTTCTGCAGAAATCTGAGGATTATATAAAGCAGTGCCAGGTGGCAGAAAGTGAAGGTGAACGACCGCAGTCAATGTGTCCTCTTAATGAGGAGGGACTCTGTACTCTCTATAAGCATCGTATGCTTGTCTGTCGCACCCATGGCGTTCCGGCATCCATGACAAGACCGGATGGACAGTCAATGCGGTTTCCCGGTTGTTTTCGCTGCCAGGAGATAGTGAAGACACGGTATGACAAAATTCAGCCGCCCTCCGTTGAAAGAACACCGCTGCTGCAACAACTTGTTTTACTGGAAAGTGAACTGCTTGACAACAAACGTCATCTTATGCCCAGGGTAAAGATGACAATTGCCGAGATGCTTGTGAAAGGGCCGCCTTCTCTGCCTCTTTCGTAATATTCAGCGAATTCACCCTGCCTGGGCGGTTATCCAATTTTTAATATAAGAGGAACTCATGCGTTTGAAGGTGATAAAAAAACAACCTAACTCAAAGATGTGTTTTGTCTGTGGGCTGGAAAACAGATTCGGCTTAAAAAGCAGATTTTATGAGATGGAGGATGGTCAGTTGGTGGCTGTTTTTACACCACTGGAAGAACATCAGGGGTATCCGGGTCGTTTGCACGGCGGCATTGCTGCTACAATTCTTGATGAAACAATTGGTCGTGCGATTATGCTGACCCATTCAGATAATATCTGGGGTATAACTATAGATTTTTCCATGAAATTGCGAAAACCGGTCCCTATTGACGGTGAGATCAAGGTTGTAGCCCGGATCGAAAAGGAAGGAAAACGCTCATTTACCGGAGTCGGTGAGATTCTCCTTGCAGATGACAGGGTTGCCATAGAAGGGAGAGGTAAGTATCTGAAAATGGATATAGAAAAGATTGCTGACTTTGATCATGAGGGGGATGAGTGGAAGGTGGTTGAACTTTCAGATGACCTGCAGTTTATTGAGGTTGGGTCGTAGTCCGGGGGAGAGAGATGGTAAAGGTTGTCCCCTTGTCTGGTTCAGAGGCAAAGGTGAGCTTCCCCCTGTGCTGCTTGATGATACCGTATGAGGTTGAGAGTCCCAGACCGGTTCCGTCCTCTTCTCTTTTGGTTGAAAAGAAGGGTTCAAAAATATTGCCCTGAATGTTCTGATCGATCCCTTTCCCTGTATCTGCTATAGAGAAAAAGACCTTCGCTGCTGTTTTCCAGGTTGTTACGGTAATTGTTCCTCCACTGGCAGAAATTGCATCGGCAGCGTTTATGGTCAGGTTGAGCAGTACCTGGCTGATCTGATCCTGTATGACAAAAACATCGGGCAGGTCAGAGGCATAGTTTTTTACTATTTTTAACTGCTGTGACCTGATCTGTTTGGCTTGGAAAAACAGGACATTATCCATGATTTTGTGAATATTCCCGAGGCTTCGTTTCCCTGTTGTCGGCCGATTCAACTGGCCCAGGTTTTTAAGCAGTTTTTTCATGCGGTCGCACTCTTCCATTCCCAGGAGGAGTAACCTCTGGTCTTCCTTGCTTATAAAAGGGCGTTCAATAAAATCGGTGAGAAGATATTTGATCCCTATGAGAGGGTTGCCGAACTCATGGGCTATTGAAGAGGCGAGTCGGCCAAGTGCGCTTAGTTTTTCCGAGTGAAGCAGTTGAAGCTGGATATTCCTGCGTATTTCTACTTCCCGGTTAATTTTTTTGATACTCAGTTCCAGTTTATTGAAAAGGCGTGAATTTCTTATGTTAATTGCTGCCTGGTTACCGAGCAGATGAAGGAGTTCCTGCCTGCCTTGAGAGAAGGCCCGAGTCGTAAGGTTGTTCTCCAGGTAGAGTATACATTCCACCTTCCCTCTGTGTGTCAATGGACTGCAAAGGATGGAGCGGGGCGAGTTTTCTGTGACATACTCATCATCGATAAACATCCCTTCCCGCCGTGCATCATTGAGAATCAGGTCATTTTTTGTCTGGATAACATAGTTGATGATTGCACTGGATACGATGCCTTGAGAGTCAAGATCCACATTGTCGAGTAGTTCTACACCGTTTTTTTCTGTCGACCCGGCAATTTTTAGTTGCCAACGTTCCTTTTCATTGAATACAAGAACTCCTCGCTGGGCGCCGGAACTCTCCAACATGATTTTCATTACTTTCTTGAGAAGCTCCGGGAAGGTTGTCTCTCCAGTCAGTATCCTGGATGCCTTGACAACAGTCGCCATATCGAACCCGGGACCGCCTGTTCCCGGTATAAAGGTTTCTGGAATGATATCCGGAGTAATCGGTTGTCTGGCAATGTTCGATACTTTAGGTAGTTCCTGCCGGTCGAGGTGGCTGACTTTTGCTGTTGCACCCCACCGGTAATAGCAATACCTTGCCTCCCGCATGTAGGGCCTGGCAAGGTGGGGTTTATTCAGTGATAGATAGAACCGTGAGGCGAGCTCAAAAGCCAGTGCCTCTTCCTGGAGAAATCCGTTTGTTCTGGCCAGATCAATAGCCGAGTCATACAAATTCATTGCCTGAACAAAGTGTCCTTTTATCTTTTCCCTTTCAGCCTCAACCAGATCATATTTATGCTGGTAATTGTTTGGAGAGTGTCTGGCCCACCTTTTCAATTTTCTTTGGTTGCTCCCAATTCTGTAGCGGTGCCGGGTCTGAGCCTTCTTTGAAGAATTGTTATATAGTGTCAGTCGCACAAGGGAATCATAAAAATGGAAGATAGGGACATTGACCGAGGATAGAACCGATTGCAGCCGTTTTCGCGCTCTATTCGAGCAGGTGAGGGATTCATCATACTTATCAAAAAGGAAGCAGTGGATCGTCTTTAACAGGTAAAGCTTAAAAAGCGTAGTGTTGTCCCCGGCCGCTTTATGGATAGGGACCATCTCCTTTTCGTTATAAAAATCACCATCAAATCGTTCAGGGCTACCGATCTTTTTTGCTAAGTTTTCCATCGCCTGGCAATAGATATTCTGCCGGTGAAGAGCAATCTGCTGACCATATTTCTTAATTTTCCTGCGGTAGAAGGTGAGTTCCCGCATTGCTTTGTCAAGATTAAACCCAAGATAATAGAGGCGGTAGGAATAGGAATGGGCGGCAAGTGCCGCATATTCAAACTCACCGTTTTCAGAACACCCCTTAAGAGCCGTCAGTAACGGCTTCAACGTCTCTCGAAGATGATCCCTCCAGTGGATGGTCATGATGGTAACCACATAGATGGTAGAAGGACTCACTCCCTCCGGGCTGAATCGTTGCTGCAGGTTGAGAGCGAGCTGGCCGTATCTGTATCCTTTTTGAATGTTGCCTCCGGGAGCTGCACAAAGCAATAAGCTGTATAAGGGGTATGCCACCTGTCCTGCAGAGGCGGTATTGCCATATTTCAAGGAAAGACGTATTGCTTTTGTGGAAATAAAGGGCAGAAGCTCCTGTCTGACATGGTAAGCAACGGTTCCTATATCGACCAGAAACCGCATTGCCTCTATTTTGTAAGGGTCTTTCATTTCCGGGAGATTCAGCAGATCACTGGTCTTCCACCTGGACATGAAAATTCGTGTCTCAATAAATTTGGCTGCCGCTTGAAGGCGGGAAGGGGCATTTGGCAGCCTGACTCCCAGCATTGTCAGTATTTCACGGCCAGTTTCCAGAGCTTCTGGGAGCTGGGAGTGTGATTTTTGTGCTCGAATTCTGATATGATAAACTCCGGTTTTATCAAGAAGAGACGATGCTTTGCTGCAAACTTCGCCAAACAGTCTCTCCATTTCACCATATTCGTTGTCCAGGTATGCTGCCTCACATGCCTCGGTATGAAGTTCCAGGGCAAGATGGTAGTGGATTTCCCAATATTTTTCGGGCAAAAGTGATAGCCCTGTCTGTAAGAACGAGTGTGCAACTCCGTAGGATGCAGTGTCTTTTGCTCGTCTTCCCGCCGTCAGGTTGGCTGCTATGAGATTGAGTTGTTCTGGAGGTGAGTTGATCTGAGCAATGGCCCTGTTCAAATGATTTACAATATCAAATTGATATTCTCCCTGTTGCAGCTCTTTTGCCTCTTTCTGCAGGTAACGGCCTAATTTGAGATGAATTTCTCCCTTTTCTTTCTCCGTCAGCAGTGAATAGGAAACCTGTTGAATTTGATAATGACTAAAGAGAATCAGCCGGGATCCCTTTTTCTCGTCGGGAAACACCTTGTCGTGGATCAACAATCCTTTGAAGAACAGTTCCTGGAGGTGTCTCCAGACTTCTTCGTGTGATATGTTAACTGTTGCTGTCAGAATTTTTAAAGTAAAGCTCCTGCCAATGCATGCCGCATGCTTGAGCAGGAGTGCCGACTCTTCCTGCACTGTCTGGATTCGTTGAGCCAGCAGTTCTGCAATATTTTTTGTTGGATCAGTGCGATTGATCGCCTGGACATCCCAGTTCCATCCACCGTCTCTCTGGTCGAGCTGAATATTCCCTGTCCTATGGAGGGAGTGAACAAACTGCTTCAGGAAAAATGGATTCCCTCCCGTTTTTTGCAAACAGATTCCGGCAAGCTCTATAACCCTTTCTTCCGGCTGGAGGAGAGTGGTGGAGAGCAGTTGTGTTACATCGTCGATCTCAAGAGGAGGGAGCTGCAGGGTTCTAAGGTTGGTTCCAGCTTGTTTGATGGCGTTGAGTGCTGCTGTGAGCGGGTGATCTTTATCAGTCTCATTATCCCTGAAACAGAAGATAAACAATACGTTGTTCAGCGTTTTCGAGGTGGTAAGCTGCTCAATGAGTTTTAAGGTGGAATAGTCTGCTCTATGGAGATCATCGAGAAAGATAATAAGCGGTTTGTCTTTACTCGCAAAGAGCTGGATAAAATTAACGAAGAGACGTGTCAATCGCTGCTCCGTTTCATATGGACTGAGGGAGGGCGGGTGTGTCTGTTTTCCTGTTAGTATTTCAAGTTCGGGAACAAGATCAACAAGTATCCGGCTGTTTTTGCCAAGGATTAGTTTGATTCTCTTTTTCCATTTCTCGTTTGATTCAGTGGAACCGGTCAGCAGTGTATTAACCAGTGTCCGCATGATGTCAGCCAGTGCACCGTGAGGTTTCGCCATGACACCAACATCATATTGACCTGTGAGAAACCGGCAGGAGGTTGGAAGGAGTGAGTTTTTGAATTCATGAACAAGGGCTGTTTTACCAATACCTGAATATCCGCTAATAGCGATCACTGCGGGGGCAGGCTCTGTATCCCCTGGGACTGCTTTTTGCAGAAAGGTAAGTTCCCTTTTCCTGTTGAAGAGTTTTTTGGGAAATACAAGTTTGTCCGGAAGGTCATTTTCCCCCAGGGTAAATTTATTGATTGTGTGGTAGGCCCGCCATTCTTCTCTGCACCTGTCCAGGTCTACAAGTAATCCTGCGCAGGTCTGGTATCTGGGTCTTCTTGATTTTTGAATGAGTTTTAAAATAATATTGGACAAGATCTCCGGAATAGTCGGGTCTGTTATATGGGGAGGGACGGGAGGGGTTGCTAGGTGGAGATGGATCAACTCCATCGGGTCAGCTGAGAGAAAGGGAAGTTTTCCGGTAAAAAGCTGATATAGAGTTATCCCTAAAGAGTAGAGGTCTGTTCGGTAATCTAAATCCTTGCTGTAGTGGCCGGTCTGTTCCGGGGATACATAAGGGAGGGCCGTTTTGAAAATGTCGGTTGCTGTGCCGGGGAGAGCAGCCTCTCTGCCAATTCTGGCACTGCCGAAGTCAATAAGTGCTATACTCTGTCTTTCACCATTGTACATTATGTTTGAGGTGTTGAGGTCGCCATGGACTATATCCCGCTGATGTATTTCCATGAGGACCTTGGTCAGCTGGATGGCGATATCGAGTGCCCATGCAATGTTTTTTCGCACCGTATCGATCATGGAGGCCAGGGTAACAGAACCGCAATCCTCAAGGATCATTACCAGGCTGTTATTATGTTTTTCGAGGGAGTAGGTCTTGACTATCCGGTCGGATTGAAAAGAGGCGGTTATTGAGTATTCCTGTGCAAATTCATAAAGCAGTTGGTGGCTCGGATAACCACTCTTTAGAAATTTGAGAACAACAGATTTATCTGTTTGGGTATGTTTTGCCCGATAGATGACAGATGAGTCGCCATCATGAATTTTTTCGGATATGTGATGTTGAGCTAATTCGTACACAATTCTCTCCTGGGATGGCGGTGGCCTCCGTAGGGATGACAATTGAATCGATTATAGAGTGTAATACAGGATACAGGAACAGTTTACCACTAACACCCATGAAATGCTTTCAGAACGATGATGCCCCTCTAAATCCCGGTCATATTACCTTCATGCTTGGTTGTGAAATTCATTTCATGGGTGTTAGTGAACGTGGCGGTGCGGGTAATCGCCCGCCTTGTGCATATGACGGTGAACATGGATATGATCTTCTTGGCATTTATGTATATGTCCATGTTCAACCTGGTAGAGGGTTGAGCTTGTCTGGTCGAGAAAGTCCCAGTCATGGGAGATGATGATCTGGTAGAGATCCAGGCCCTGGAGAATGTCAATCAGTCGTTTGCGTGTCCTTGGGTCGAGGTTGTTTGTCGGTTCATCAAGCAGCACCATTTTGGGTTTCATGGCCAGGATTGTGGCCAGGGCAACCAGTTTTTTTTCACCGCCGGAGAGTTTATGAGTTATGCGCTCTTCAAAGCCTGAGAGGCCAAGATTCGCTAAGGTTTCAAGGGCAATTTTTTCTGCTGCAGCCGGTGAATACCCAAGATTGAGCGGGCCGAAGGCAACATCCTCAAGTACTGTTGGCGAAAAAAGCTGATCATCGGCACTCTGGAACAGAAAACCGACTTCCTTCCGCAGCCCACGTAACTGTTTTTTGCTTTCTACATTTTCTCCATTGAAGAGCAGTTGGCCTGTGTCCGGGGTTAACAGCCCGACAATGATTTGAAAAAACGTTGTTTTTCCACAACCGTTGGAGCCGATAACACCAATATGCTTGTCGGATACCGAAAAATTCAGATTTTGCAGTATTGGCGTACTGTTATGGGGATATGTATAACTGATGTTACGCAATTCAATTATTGGTGATTTTGACATGATTGAGAGCTACACGATATATTTGATCAAAGCAAGAAGAATCCAATTTTTGATCCGGTTAGAGAAAATTGAGCAGGATTAGAAGGAGGGTGAGTGACAGCATAATCGAGAGAAAAATTGTATCGTCGGAAGTGTATCTGTCTTGTGACAACGGGATAAGGCGTCCGTCAAAACCGCGAAGAACCATGGCCTGGTGAACCCGCGTCGCTCTGTTCCAGCTTTTCACCAGGGTCATGCCGAAAAGGTAACCAAAGGTACGGTAGGTATGGATACTGGTGGCCGGAACAAAGCAGCGCAGCTGGGCTGCTCTCACCAGTCGACGGTATTCCTGATAGATGACAAATACATAGCGATAGGAAAAGAGGAGAATAAAACAGAGGTTCTGGGGGAGATGTAATGATTCAAGGGCGTGGCCGATGTTGGCGATGCGGGAGGTGCCAAGCAGGGCGATTATGGAAATAACGATAGCGTTTGTTTTCAGCGTTATGAGTGCTGCCAGCCGTATTCCCTCAATGGAGAGAGCTAGAGGACCTGCTGTTATGAATTCACTGCCACCGTAGGTGAGGGGCAGGGTGAGCCAGAGAAAGAAGGTAAAACTGTTAACAGCCAGGAGCCGTTTCAGCACAAGTTGTACCGGTAGTTTTGTCAGGAGAAAAAGTACAATGCTGAATGCAAAAGAGACAGTTGCCACGGTGAAACTGTCAGTTATGGCAGAAGCAGTTACAAAAGCTGTGGCAGCTATGATTTTTGCTTTGGGATCCCGCCTGTGCAGCAGTGAACTCCCTTGAGCAAAGCGTTCATCCATCATCACTCAGTTTCCACTTTTTGGAAGTGGATCCAGGTAGATCCAGAGAACAGCGCCAATCTCCACACCTTTCTCATTGCCTTCCGGATCCTTAATGGTGTAGTCGGCTTCACTGAGGGCGGCAAACCCCCACCAGCCGGCCAGCGGACAGGTGAAATTGAAGATACCGTTGCCGTCCGCCATGATTACCTGGGTGACATGATAGTCGCTTGGAGCATGCAGAGAATTTTTCTTATCGTAAAATTCCACTTCTACCTCAGCCCCGGCGGCCGGTTTGCCGTCAAGGAGAATCTGTCCGGTGAAACTGTTTCCGGCATAGTTGCCAAAAGGGCGTAACAATGGAACGATTTCGGTCGGCAGCCCTACAAGTTCATCCCACCCCTCATCATCTCCATATGCTCCAATAACTGTTTTGGTATAGTGAATAATACTCACGTCTTCAGCTGGCTCCCAGTAAGGAGTTGGCTCCATCGCGAACTGATAAACGCCCGGGCGTTTAAAGGAAAAATCTGTTTTCCAACCCCTGTGCTCCATAAAAGTTGCAGGTTGCAGACTGCCGGTAAGATCTGTGGTCTGTCCATGGGCGGTGACAGTAAACTGTTTTGGTTTAACCAGATCCATACCGATATTTTCGAAAGGATGGGAAAATGCCAGGTCAAATTCAGTGTTTTTTTTCTCCTGGG
>DEIL01000040.1:0-3485 GCA_002352445.1 Desulfobulbaceae bacterium UBA2775 | reverse complement strand
GAAAGAAAAAGCTTTGTCTTGATGTTCATATCCTTACCCCCGCTCCTTATCGATTCTTTTGTGATTTAAAGTATGCTGCTATTCCTGCCAGTCCCAGGATATATCCGATAGCGCCAAGGATATCCTGAAGGGACGGTTTGTGTTCCTGCTGCTCCGCCAGGGATCGTTTTATCGGTCCAAGTTTTCTATCCAGGGCTGCTTCGATAATTTGGCTCAGTTGCTCCCCGTCTACAACAACTGCTGTAGATTTTTGTTGTTCGGGGGGAGCCAGTTGTGCTGCCTGGAGAGAGGTTGGGGAAGAGGGTGACGGCTGTTGCTGATGAGTATTCTTAGTTACCTGAAGATAGTCAGCGGCGTTCAGGAGCCAGCTGTTTTTATGGCCATCTCCGCTGTTTACCGCTATTACCAGATTATAATGGTTCTTTTTTGCTGTATCGGGGATGGGGAAACTGAACATCCCGTTACTGTCTGTTAGACCGGTGAGCAGTTCATTCTTATCCTGGGCACTGGTCACACTTATTTTCGCATTTTTGGCAGGTCTGCCTCCACTGAATTTCACTTCGGTGTGTATAATGCCGCTCTCCTCCCAGGCAAAGACCCGTACCTTATGAGCGTTGCTGGGCAGGGAACTCAGGATGATCAACAGAAGAGGAAGTGTCAATTGTAAGAGAGTTGTATATCTCATTACTCTTTTATCTGTAGGAATTCAGGCTGCACTTTAGCCAGAAAAGATACGGTAAACATTGTTATGATGCCCTCGATGAACATAAGGGGAATATGAGCCGCAATGATGAGTTGTGAAGCCTGGAGGAAGCCTTTGTCTGTAAAGGAGAGGGCAAGGGCCATAAGGAGAGATGAAAGAAAAATGGAAAGGAAACCGCAGGAAAAAGCTGCCATTTGCCTTTTTCTGCCGTTTTTTTTAAACCAGGTTCGAAAGAGATAGAAACAGAACACTGCCGGTAGGGCCATTATTGTTGTGTTGACCCCAAGTACAATAAGCCCGCCGTATTGAAAGAAAATCGTTTGCAGAAAGAGGGCAACGAGTATTGCAGGGAAACAACTCCAGCCGAGGAGTATGCCCATAAGCCCACCAAGGACAAGATGAACATTTCCCGGCCCGAGAGGCACGTGAATGAGAGATGCAACAAAAAATGTGGAAGTGAGGAGACTGACACCCATCACTTTGTCATAATTGAGTTTCTTCAGTCCTATAGCCGTTCCAGCACATGCTATTGCTCCACCGGCTATAAGTATTGATGGACTGAGAACTCCTTCAGAGATATGCATGAAAGATAAATTCCTTTATTGGCAGGGCGGCACGTTGGTTTTCTTTTTTCGGTGTTACGATCATGAAATTTGTGTTACTATAGCAGGGGTAAACTGTTCTTGTCAAGAGGTTGGTAATATAATTTTTATATTTGTGTTACCGGCCTTTGCTGATAGTTTATCGCTTCCTCTCCTTTGGGGCAGCGCATGGCTTTTATATAAAGGAGAAGTAAAGTGATGGAGACTATTATTGTACGACCGGTTGGTCTTATCCATTCATGTTTTACAGAGAAATTCGGTATTCCCCGTCAATCCGGGATGGTGAAATCCGCTACCGCAACTCTTGAATTGCTGCCGCCTTTTAACAGGGAGGAGATGGTTCGTGGATTAGACTTTTTTTCACATATCTGGGTACATTTTCTTTTTCACCGGACAGTAGAGGAGGGGTGGAGACCGACAGTACGCCCCCCCTGGCTTGGAGGCAAAAAAAGGGTAGGGATTTTTGCTACCCGCAGTCCCCATCGACCAAATCATATCGGTATGTCGGCCGTAAAACTGGTCGATGTAAGGAGGGAACAAAAGAGATACCTCCTTGAACTCTCCGGGGTTGACTTTCTGGACCAGACGCCTGTGCTGGATATCAAACCCTATGTTCCCTTCAGTGACTGCATTACGGGAGCAACAAGTGGCTATACAAAAATTGATAAGCCCCGGATCAAGCTGACATTCAGTGAACAAGCACTGCAATTTTGTACAAGCTATGAACAGGAAACGGGGAGAAAAATACAATTGCTCATAGAAGAATTGATTCGGCAGGATCCAAGGCCAGCCAGCCAGAAAGGGAAGAAGAGCCGGTTTGGCATGCTGCTGTGGGATGTCAATATACGGTGGCAGGTCATGGAGTCACAGTTTGAGGTGCTGGAGTGCCGCCGGAATCAGTAAATCCATCGAGCACCACATGGACCCTGCCGCCAATATCATATCGTGCTGTTTCTATATCGTAATCGAGGCTTCCCCCGTCGACTTTCACACCCTTGCTAACCAGCCTTGTCTTTCCCGGACAGTTGACGGCTCGTTTATCACTGTCATAATAAAGCAGGTCGGTGTAGAGAAACTGCTCATCGTGGGTTTTGTTGACCACCACATCGTCAATAAGTGTGAGGATCTTTGTGGCAACGTCGTATTTGCCTGTTTTCGAAACAATGTGGGTCTTGTTGCCGTCTATATCAAAAATATCCGCATCGACGGTTTCAAGAATAAAGATCTCAGCATCTTCATTTGTGCGGGCGGATCGGGCTCGGATAAGTGCGGTTTTTTGACCCTTTTGGTTTTGCAGGATTTTGACCGTATCCATACTGAAGTTTCGGCTGGCCGATTTCCCGGAGTTAATTTTATGGTCGAAGCCATTTTTGGGAACGAGAAAAGCGCCAAGTGGTATACGCCAGAGGGGAAAGGTGAGGATCAAAATGAGTGGGATGAGCCAGACTGTATTACGGTGCAGTTTCATCAGATCTTATATTTCTGCAGGAGATCCGTGAGCAGGTTCCGGGCCTCCAGAATAAGGTCACAGCATTCACGGACAGCCCCATGTCCGCCCTTTCGCTTCGTAACGTAATGGGCAATTTCCTTCACCTCAATTACACCGTTTGCTGGAGTGACAGCCAGGCCGACCTGCTGCAGAAGAGCAAGATCAAGCCAGTCGTCACCCATATAGGCAACCTCGAAAGGTTGTAAGCCTGAGTCAGAGATGATTTCCGTAAAGGCACTATTTTTGTTGGCAGTACCCTGGTAGATATATCGCATTTTCAACTCTGCTGCCCGGCGCTGAACGACTTTCGATTTTCTGGCGGTTATCACTCCCACATCTATGCCCGCCTCATGCATAAGACGGATACCAAAACCGTCCTGCGTATGAAACGATTTACTCTCTTCACTGCTGCCGGTATAGAGGAGGTTGCCATCGGTGAGTACCCCGTCGACATCAAGGAGGAGAAGTTTGATATCCTTGCCCCTTGTCAGGGCCTGTTGTCGGTTAGGGGCGGGAGGTAAAGAGCAGGAGTGAGACATAATTAACCGGCAGCTTCACGAATTCTGACGATTTTTCTCAGTAACTTTTCGACATCGTCAAGGGGAATGGAGTTAGGGCCATCGCAGAGGGCTTTGTCCGGATCCGGGTGAATTTCCATGAACAGCCCGTCAATTCCGGCAGCGGTTGCAGC
>DEIL01000144.1 GCA_002352445.1 Desulfobulbaceae bacterium UBA2775 | reverse complement strand
GAGAAGAAAAAAGATAATCTTTTTTCTGTTTTCTCTGTGGGCTCTGTGGTGAGATATTTTTTCTTTTGAGTTTCCTCTGATCGATATCTAAAATTTAGAAATTAAAACCTTCGGTAAAGAAGTGAAGGACGTATCAAGAGCTAATAAGATATTGCTTAAAGTAGAATAGTTACTGTAATAATTTGAAAAATAAGGCAGGATGGTCTACTATTCTACTGACAGTTTTTATATGAGTAGTATTATTTACCATTATCGTAAAAACTCTAATTTTTCGCTATCCCGTCATTCCCGCCTGCGTGGGAATGACGTTTGATATAACTTTTATGACACAATCACTATTTAACTGATAATTAACTATGGATTCCACACAGAGTTTGCTGGGCAGAAAGTATCTTGATCTTTTTTTACGGCGGAAGTTTTTTATTATCACAGTTTTGCTGCTGAGTCTGCCCGTAGGGTTAGGTGTCTATCTTATTACCCCTAAACAATATCAATCCACAAGTCTTCTCAGTTATCAGCAGCATAAGATTAGCCCCAATGAGATGTCACCTGATGTGGCGGCCGGGATCAGTGATATTGTAAGTACCCTGACTCAAATCGTAATCAGTAGAACTAATCTTGAAGCCACTATTACAAATTTGGGTCTCTATCCTGAGGCAAGAAGAGAACTGCCCATGGAAGATGTAATTGAGATGATGCGGAAACAGATCAGGATACAACCGATGAAGGAAGGAGATATTTTTACTATCTCATTCTCCGGCAGTGATCCGGGAGATGTTGTGAAGGTGACAAATGGTCTGGCAGCAAAGTTTATTGAAGAAAATCTCAAATATCGTCAGGAACGCGCATCGGAGACCTCTGATTATACCAGTGATGAGTTGCTGATGGCAAAGGATGGGATGGATCGAAAAGAAAACGCCATGCGTGATTATAAGCTGAAGCACTACTTTGAAATGCCTGACCAGAGAGAGTCTAATGTCGTCCGCTTGATTGCCCTGCAGGAGCAGTACCAGGATACAAGGACAAGTATACAGGAGATGGAGCGAACACTGGTTCTTATCCAGGATCAGTTGAGCAGCAGAAAAGCATTTCTTGAGCGAGCCGGTATGGCAAATATTGATGAAAATGGTGGTGAGAGTATACAAAGTCTGGCCGCAATGAAGATGAAACTTGAGAGTTTGCGGGGGAAATATACAGAAAAACATCCTGAAGTCAAGAGAATGAAAAAACTTGTTGCAAAGATGGAAAAAGAGGCAGCTCGTAATCCCGGATCGAACACAACTGGATCTTCATTGCAGGATATAATGGCCTTTGATACAGTCATCCAGCAATTGAACGCACAAAGGAAAACTGTTGAACTCAATCTGGGTAATATGCGAGTGGAAAAAGATCAGCTCAGGGAAAAAATAGGGCAATATGAGCAATGGGTTGCTTCTGCCCCTATAAGAGAGGCAGAATGGTCATCGTTGACCCGGGAGTATGGTCAGTTGAAAAGACACTATGATTACTTGGTTTCCAATGATCTGCAGGCTAAATCCATGTTGAACCTGGAAAGAAAACAGAAGGGAAGTCAATTTAAGATTGAAGATCCTGCACGTTTTCCTGAAAAACCAATTAAGCCGAACTTCCTCGTCATTGTTGGCGGAGCTGCACTTATCGGTCTGGGCCTGGGCGCCGGGCTGACTCTTGTTCTCGATTTTTTTGATACATCTTTCAGAGATGGTGATGCTTTAGAACCCTTTCTTGCTGTTCCCGTTATTTCAACCATCCCATATATTAGTACCTCCGTAGAGGATAAAAGAGATAAACGAAAGGTCGTTCTCTCTATTATTCTCTTAGGTTGTGGTTGTTTTGTTATCCTGGTGCTGTTTTTCGTTGTCTGGCGTAAAGGTTTGATCGTTTTTTGAAAGATGAATTATCTCACCACAGAGGACACAGAGAAGAATCCAAAATATTTTTTCTCTGTGTTCTCTGTGTACTCTGTGGTTCAAGGTTTGTTCCGTTTTTTTCGGAGATAGCCAGGACTTCCCAACCCAAACTCCCGTTCAATAATCTGCCGCTGATTTTTCCGCTCTGCCTGATTACGGGGCACGAAAAGAGGTTTTCCTGAACCAGGCTGATGGCCGGTGACATACATGGCGGTGGAGATGGTGCCGGGAGTTGGGGTGAAATCCTGAAATTTTCGTATCTGTAAACCCAGCGCTTTCATGTTTTTCGCCAGGTTCCTGGTATGTTCAACCGTTGAGCCGGGGTGGGATGTGATGATATAGGGTGTAAGCAGAACCCTTTTACCTGATTTTCTGCCAATCTCCCTGCATTTGGCAACAAATTCCTGCAAGAGAGAATGCGGCTCCTTATGCATAAGGAAGAGAAGATCCTCTTCACTGTGCTCGGGGGCGACTTTCAATGCTCCCGGGGTGTGGGATTCGATAATCCGCCTCAACAGCCTTGGCGTTTGAAGCAAAAGTTCCATTCTCAAACCGGAAGATATAAAAAGATGATTAACCCCT
>DEIL01000116.1:223-24425 GCA_002352445.1 Desulfobulbaceae bacterium UBA2775 | reverse complement strand
CTTTGCAGCAGGCGACATTTTTGCGGGAGTTCCAGTCTGTAAAAATGGTGTAAATTGCTTCCAGTATCTGATCTTTCATTGTCTGTTAACCTCTACTGATTTTGACCGTTAGAATGGCCAGAGTTGTATACCTTAAAAATTTTCCGGAAAAAATAAGGAGTGAAAAGCGAACAAATCCAATTCTGAATATTCCGGCGAGCAGGCAGAGCGGATCTCCCACAATCGGCAGCCATGAGAGAAGCAGTGACCATGAGCCATATTTTTTGTAGATACCTTTTGCCCTGATCAGCTCTTCATTACTGATACGAAGCAGTTTGTTAATAATAAAATTCGATCCATATATTCCAATAAGATAGGTGGTACAACCCCCCAGGTAATTGCCGATAGTTGCCGTAATAACGGTATGGCTCGGAGAAAAACCAGTCAGGATCATCACCATCAGCAGCCATTCGGAGCCAATGGGCACAACTGTTGCCGCCAGAAAACTGAGTATAAAAAGAACGGGAAGAGATGGCTCAAGGCTGAGATTATGTAGCAGTTCCATAGATGAATGTTCTGTTGTCTAAAGGTCGTTGTCTGATACCTGAATCTTCCATGATTGTCAACAGTAGATGGTGCGGAGAAATTTCTGATGGGGTATCTTGACCGGAGGAAACGTTGGTGGAACTGCGGGGATGTCAGGTCTTAAGAATGTGAGAGGTTGTTATGTATAGAACAGGTAATTTTAGGGGCAGGTTGATGATCTGCATTGTGGCTTTTGCCGCCTTAATGCAATCCTGCCCGGTGAGAGCGGAAAGTGAATTTGAAAAATGGATATCTGACTTTTATGCAACTGCCTCCCGGGAAGGCATCAGCAGACAAACCTACGATAAAGCCTTTTCAGGGATAACGGCACCTGACCAGCTGGTCCTGAAAAAAGCCGCTTATCAGGCGGAGTTCACCACAAAAATATGGGACTATCTGGATGCAAGGGTAAATCCTCTGACGATCAGTAAGGGGATGAGCATGGCTGACTCTTATGGAGAACTACTCATACGTGTTGAGAGTCGATTTGGTGTTAAATCGTCGGTGCTGCTCGCCATATGGTCTATGGAGTCAAGTTATGGCGAGGTTCTGAAAAAAATAACTCGCTTGCATTATGTCCCCCAGGCCTTGGCAACTCTGGCATATGGTGATAAAAAGAGACAGAAATTTGGCCGAACCCAGCTGGTGGCGGCACTGAAAATTCTCCAGTCAGGCGATATTGACAGGGAGCAGTTTATGGGGTCGTGGGCGGGGGCTATGGGGCACACACAGTTTATCCCGACAAGCTATCTTGCCTACGGGGTGGATATGGACGGCAATGGTCGCCGTGATATCTGGAACTCTATTCCCGATGCCCTGGCAACAGCCGCCAGTCTGCTGCAGAAAAACGGCTGGCGTACGGGAAATACATGGGGATATGAGGTGATAGCTCCCACAGGTGGCGCCAGGTATAAAGATGAGACAAAAACCCTGGCCCAGTGGCAGAAATTGGGTTTTGTTCGTCCGCTAGGAAAAAGTTACCCTCGGCCGGGGGATAATGGTGTGCTGAAAATGCTTGCCGGAGCGGAAGGGCCGGCGTTTTTAATGCTGAAGAATTTTTTTGTGTTGAAACGGTATAACAATGCCAATGCTTATGCCCTTGCGGTTGGCCTTCTGGCCGACCGGCTGGCTGGGGGCAGCAGTATGGCACAGGGTTGGCCCAGACCTGCGGGAGCACTGGACATTTCGCAAAAATTTGAAATACAGGAAAGGTTGAAAAAACTTTACTACTATTCAGGAGAGGTTGACGGCAATTTAGGTAAAGAGTCGAGAAAAGCGATCCGCAGGTTCCAGGCTGAGGCAGGGCTTGAGGAGGATGGTGTGGCTACTTTGGCACTACTTGAGAAATTGCGAAAATGATTTGATATAACAAGAAAAAATATGGTCAACCCGGTAAAAAAATTGACATTGTTCTCGTTTCCCACATGGAAAAGTATCTTTTCTTTACTCCTGTTGCTGGTTTTAGTTACCATACAGAACAGTGCTCTTTCGCAACCAAGGCTGGATGTAAAAATTGGTGTGCTGGCCAAGCGAGGCCAGGAAATTGCCCTGCAAAAATGGTCGGCAACAGCGGATTATCTCACCGCTTCACTCCCCGGTTATCATTTTTCAATTGTTCCTCTCGATTTTACTCAGATCCATACAGCAGTTCAGGAAGCACAAATCGACTTTGTACTCGCTAACTCGGCCTTTTATGTGGAGTTGGAGAAGCTGTACGGAGTTAATCGAATAGCGACTTTAATAAACCAGAATTTGCCCGGCCGGCAGACAACTATCTTTGGTGGCGTAATTTTTGTCAGGGAAGACCGGGAGGATCTTAAATATATTCAAGATCTGCAGGGGCATTCTTTTATGGCGGTGGAGCAGCGCTCTTTTGGCGGCTGGATCATGTGTTGGCGGGAATTGCATCGGCTTGGTATTGATCCTGCCCGGTTTTTTTCATCGCTTAGCTATGGAAAAACACATGATGCTGTTGTTCTTGCAGTAAAAAATGGAAAAGTCGATGGCGGCACGGTTCGAACCGACACTTTGGAACGTATGGCGGAGACCGGCAGTATCAATCTGGATGAGTTTCGAATCATCAGGGAAAATAAGAGCGAAAACTTTCCCTTTAAACTCAGCACTTCCCTCTACCCGGAATGGCCTTTTGCCGCTGTAAGGACAACCTCCCCCGCCCTGGCTCGGCAGGTTGCCTCCGCCCTGCTGGCCATGGGCCAAAATGAACCTGCCGCCAGGGCAAGCAAAAGTGCGGGCTGGACTGTGCCGATGAACTATCAATCCGTCCACGACTGCCTTCTGGATCTGCGCATAGGGCCCTATAAGGATTTTGGCCAATTTACTATCTCTGATGTACTCATGCGTTACTGGCGGCAACTGGCCCTGCTGTTGTTTGTTCTCACAATTGCCGTGTTCACCTCGTTGTATATTTTGCAATTAAACAGGAGTCTCCGACAGAAGAAACAGGAAGTGGATGAACTCAATAGAACCCTGGAAGAAAAAGTTCTTCAACGAACCGAAAAGGTCAACATCCTGCTCGACCAGGAGCTGTATTTGCGTGAAATTATGGAAACGGTTGCCAGGGTGACCGGTCTCCTTCTTTCGGCACCAGACCTGAAAATGCTGCTGCAGGAGGCATGCAGAGTAATGGGTGAACATGGTCACTATGGCTATAGCTGGATTGGTTTGTTAGAGGATGGTTTGGTAGACACAATTTTTACCACCAATGACTCCATCCAGTTTCCAGGGAAACCTCCCTATGACCCGATTGACCCTGACGATCCTTTCTCATCAACGCCTGCTGCCCATTGTATGGCAGACAACCAGACATTAGTGATTGAACAGAGCGATACTATTGCCACCGTTTCGCCCTGGCTTGACCGGGCGGCAGTCACAGGTTACCGGGCGGTTATTGCCTTGCCGCTGCGTGCCGATCAATATACTCCGGTTCTTGGTGCCCTCAGTGTCTACACTTTGCGTTTAGAGGGATTTGAACAGGAAGAGATTGCCATGCTTGAGGAGTTGGCAGGTGATATCGGGTTTGCTATAAGCTCATTCAGACAGAAGCAGATGGTGGCAAAGCTTGAGATGGAGCGTACCGAAAATTACGAGGAGACCATTCTTTCTTTTGCCAACATGATTGACCACCGGGATACCTATACCGCCGGTCATACACTCCGGGTGGCGCATTACTGCAAACTGCTCGCCAAGGAGTTGGATTTGACCGACGAACAAACCGGTGTTCTGCAGAAGGCCGCCACTCTGCATGATATTGGTAAAATTGCTACGCCGGACTCCGTGCTGCTTAAGCCCGGTAAGCTCTCTACCCTTGACTATGAACTTATCAAACTCCATGCTTCAGCCGGTTATGAGATGCTGTCAAATATCACAATGTATCAGGAGCTGGCTGAGATAATACGTCACCATCATGAACGTTATGACGGTATGGGATACCCTGACCGTCTGCAGGGAAAGGGTATTCCCCCGCTTTCCAGGATTATTGTAGTTGCTGATGCCTTTGACGCCATGACCACTAATCGTATCTATAAACCGAGAAAGGCTATTCCAGAGGCTCTGGCAGAGTTGCAGGCACTCAGTGGCAGTCAGTTCGATCCCGATATCGTTGTGGCAGCCCTCAAGGTGTTCAAAGATGCAGAGGTTCCAGAGGCCATCAACCAGCTGCCGAAGAACCAGATGGAGCAACGTCGATTCTCCTACTTCTTCAGCGATAAATTAACCGGATTGTACAATGAAGATTATCTGCAGATCATTCTTCGAAACAACAAAGAGCTGCAGGAGTACCGATGCCTTCACAGCCTGCATATTAAAAATCTGCAGCAATACAATAATGGGCAGGGTTGGGAACAGGGTAATATTCTTATGCAGAAATTTGCCATTGAGCTGCAGATTCTTTATCCTGACATGCTGCTGTTCAGAGCATATGGCCGGGATTTTGTGGTTGTTGCCAGAGAACATTTTAAGATCAATAAAGAAAAATTGCTGTTTGACAGCCTGAAAGGAACAGGAGTTACCGTTGAGCAGGATCATCTTGACCTGAAGGAGGACACAGCATATTACATTGATAAGTTGGAAAAAATTCAATTCCAATGCGGAGTGGAAACATCGCCATCGTTGTAACGTTAAACTGACGAAAAATTTGAGTTAAAAAAAATCCGGCACAAGAGGATGAGTGGATGGGAAAAGAGCCGCACACTGAAAAAGGTGAAATATCGTATCAGCAAAACCGGGAGCTGGAACTGATAAGCTGGATGGGGCGAATCTTGAATTCCATCCTTGATATAGACCAAGTCCTCACGGTTTTGCTGAATGAAGTCCAGAACCTGTTGAACATCACGGGAGCTTCTATCTGGTTGAAAGACAAAGAAAGCGGGGACATTATCTGCCGACAGGCAGCCGGCATTCACGTCGAAAAAGTGCGCGGTTATCATCTTAAACAGAAAGCCGGTATTGCCGGCTGGGTGTCAGCTTCAGGTCAGAGTGTTATTGTATCCGACACACGTGAGGATTGTCGCTATGACATCGGAGTAGAGCAAAAGATGGAGATCGAATTCAGATCTATGCTCAGTGTGCCGCTGTTCGCAAGAGGTAATGCAATAGGGACTATTCAAGTGGTGGATATGGCCCCGAATCGGTTCAAAACCAGTCATCAGACCTTGCTCGAAGCATTGGCCGGTAACGCCGCTGTGGCAATTGATAATGCCCAACTGTTCAGTGATCTTAAGAAACAGACCGATATGCTCCTGGAAACAAACATTAAGCTCGAGCAGGAGATCGATCTGCGCAAAAAGGTTGAAGGCAAGTTGCTTGAGTACAAGCAGCAGCTTGAAAAAAAGGTGGAAAGGCAGGCTGTTGAGCTTGACCGGAGCTTGAATGCCCTGGCTGAGGTTAGAGGTGCTGTCAAGGTGGGGCATCGCTTGGGGAAAATCATCGGCAAAAGTGAACCGATGCAGAAGATTTATGCCCTAATTAAGGATCTGGCTGATATGTCCACCACGGTGCTGATTACCGGTGAGAGCGGCACTGGCAAGGAGCTGGTGGCCGGTGCACTGCACACTAAAGCCCAGCGCAAAGACCATCCTTTCGTCACGGTCAATTGTTCAGCACTGTCTGAAAGTGTGCTGGAGAGCGAATTGTTCGGCCATGTGAAAGGAGCGTTTACCGGGGCTTATAAAGATAAAATCGGTCGGTTCCAGAAGGCAGCCGATGGTGCCATCTTCCTCGATGAAATTGGAGATGTTTCCCTGGGCTTTCAAAAACGGCTGTTACGGGTCCTTCAGGAGCGTGAATTCGAACGTCTCGGAGATATAACCACTTTGTCCATGGGAGCCCGTGTCATTGCAGCCACCAATCAAAATTTGCTGGAAAAGGTTGATAAGGGTGAGTTTCGACAAGACCTCTATTACCGTTTAAAGGTAGTGGAAATCAAGCTGCCGCCGCTGCACGAGCGCAAGGAAGATATACCTTTGTTGATTCACCACTTTCTCAATAATTTCAATGGGGAAATGGAAAAAAAGATTGAAGGTGTTTCCCCGGAAGTCCTGCGCATCTTGATGGCTTATCACTGGCCGGGCAACATTCGTGAGCTCCGAAATACACTGGAGCATATCTGTATCCTCTGTAAAGGAACAACCATCGTCGAGGAAGATCTTCCGTCAGATTTTTCCGTCCATGACAAATTATATGACCAACCACGTTCACAACCTCTGCCGGGTGACAGGGAAACTCTGCTGAAAGCCCTCGAACAGGTTAAGTGGAATAAAACCCGTGCCGCCGAGATCCTGGGCATTAGCCGCCGTACGCTGTATCGCCGATTGAAGGAATATAAAATCTAATATTCCGATTTATTAGGGTTAGTTGAAGTAGGTAACACATGGGCCATGGCACATATTGTGTGGCGCAAAGTGTGTCATTGCGCAGGTTCGCTCACTCTTTTCCCTCCATGTTAAATTTCTTATTGATCGCTATTACAGTAATTTAATTGAATTAATTCAATGTGGCTTGCGCCTTGCAATACAAATGGGAAAGGTTCGCTGCAATGTTTTAATCACTCTCTTGTTCAACGGGAATCAAACCATTTTCGAGAAAGAGGACGAATATGAAAAGACCAAATGTCAATCGCAGCCGGCATGGCCATGGTCAATCATCGGATCATCTCATCCACCCCCCGACTTTCCGCCATCACCCGTCTTTCCGGGAGATTTATGAATCAATCAGCCACCGGGATGACTTCAACGAATCGCAGATTTTCTATCTAAGCCGTCTTCTTGAGAGAAAGCTGAAATCGTTCGATCCCAGGCTTAGCGCAGATGATTTTAACCAAAAACCATATCAAGCGTTTAATAAATAGGACAGGCAACAGGGTTTAATATCATCTCAGTCAACGGTTTTACAGAACATTCAAGTCCAGTGAGTTTATAGCCTGGGAGAGGGGGAGATGGAAAAAATTACAAAAAAAGAGGAACGTCGCCAGTACCCGCGTTTTAAAGTACAGGGAATGGTTGTTACTGGGGCATGTCAGCCCTCTCCGCCGCTGGGGACCATTAAAAAAATGAGCCAAAGTGGACTGATCTTCCACTATTATGAGGACAAAAATAGCCGGGTGGATCACCGGGAAATAGACATCATCTGGGCAGATTATATGAGTATGCATCCTCTGGAAAAAAAAACGGGTAAGGTTGTGTCTAATGTTTCTTATGTGGCCACACATCATCTGAAGAAAATTCCTGTCCAGGTTGTATCTGATCTGTTGATTGAAAACGGCAGGGAAGACGATGAATCCGCCACCCGCCTGCAGGCCGTAGCTTTTGGCAATATGACGCTTCTTCAGGAAACCCAGATCTACCGGCTGATCAACAATGCACGAGGAACTATTCCCATCCATCGAGACATGGCAAGACTTGAGAATATCAGGCAATCGGAGGAGTTGCCGCTGAAACACAGATCAGGACCGGTTGCCTTCATCAGGAATTTCTTCATGCAAACCATTCAAGATGAAGCCAAATGGCTGGAGAATCAGGAAGACAGTATTTTAAAAAAGATCCCTTTCTATTAAATGGAGTTGATCCGTATAGCGCCTGAAATTGAATATTAATCTTTGCTCCCTGGAGGTATGACATGTCTAATTTTTCCGATATTATAACCTATGCCTGGTTGTTCCCGGTTACCAGCCAAATTCTTCTTCCCCTTGGGATACTTGTTGTCTGGCTGATCAGCAGGAGTGCCAAAAAATTTTTCTGAACATTCCTGATGCCATCGTAAAAAATCCCCAGATCGTCAATCCCGTGCAAGGCGGGATTGACGGAATAGCCAGGAGGCTGCCCGAGAATACATTTTGCCCAAACTCTTCGTTATTTCCAAATCAACATCTGCAAACTCTTCTCTTCTTTTAATTTTCTCTCAAAACAGGTAATAACTTAGGGAGATCTTTCCTTTCCCTTCATTTATGACCTGTGAACTGGTGAGAAAAAGATGAAAACTCTGTTAAAGTTCCTCCGGGCGATCAACCCTTTTTTTCTCACATGTTCTACTATCGTTATTGTTGTCATGCTCTTTCTCTACCGCAATACCTTTATCGACTTTGTCGAATCGAAAACCTACGATTTTCGTTTAATATCAAGGGGCAGGATTGAGCCATCGCAGTCAATCGTATTGGCTGTTATAGATGAAAAAAGCCTCTCTATGGAAGGTCGCTGGCCGTGGCCCCGATCTAAAATTGCAGATCTGGTAGATATCCTGTCCCGGGACGGAGCCAAAGTGATCAGTTTCGATGTCGGTTTTCTCGAGCCCGATAAGAATACCCAGTTTGAGTTTATCGATCGAATTGGGCATCAGCTTGACACTCTTGATATCCATAGTGTTCCCCTTACCGATTTCATCACTGAAAGCAAAAGAAACGCAAATAATGATCGTGTCCTTGCTGAGGCTATCCACAATTCCACTGCCAAAATTGTCCTGGGTTATTTTTTCCATATGAACGCCGCCGATCTCGACTACCGGCTCGACGCCGAAAAGATCGAGCAGCAGATCGAGCGCATCAACAGATCAAAATACCCCCTGATCCTGCATAACGGGGATGAAAAGGAAACCCGGTTCATCCAGGCTTATGCACCGGTGGGTGATCTGGATATTTTAGCCGCCTCAACCGACGCGGCAGGGTACTATTCGGTGAGAAGCGATCCGGACGGTGTCATTCGCTGGATGCCGTTGATTATCCAGTGCGGTGAGGATATCTATCCCCCTTTGTCGGTGGTGAGTGCCTACCATTATCTGGACAGGCCCCGGTTGATGGTCGAAGTCGATGAACAGGGGGTGGAAGGTATCAGCATGGGACAACTGTTTATCCCCACTGATGAAACGGGGCAGCTCCTGATTAACTATCTCGGCCCGCCAAAAACGTTTCCCCATATCTCCATCAGTGACATTTTAGGCGGCGGGGTGCCCAAAGGTACCTTTAAGGATAAAATCGTCATCGTCGGTGGCACTGCCGCGGGAACGCACGATACGAGAAGTACGCCCTTTGCGCCGCTTTATGCCGGTGTGGAAATTCATGCCACGGTAATTGACAATATCTTGACAGCGAATTTTATGGTCAAACCCAGGTGGACACTTATTTATGACCTGACAGCCATTATTATGCTGGCAGTACTGGCCGGTCTTGCTCTGCCCCGCATTGGGCCCCTGAAAGGTCTCCTGCTCGTTGCTGTCCTGTTCTATCTGTACATCTTTTTTGCGTACTGGTTTTTATTACATTTTAAACTCTGGTTGAATATCGCCTATCCCCTGCTGGCCCTGATCTTTAATTACACAGTTCTCAGGGTGCATGGCTATATAACAAAAGACAGGGAGAGAAAAAAGATCCAGGGAACATTCAAGCAGTATGTCGCTCCCCTGGTAATCGAAGAGATGATTAAAGACCCTTCCAAACTGAAACTGGGGGGGGAGGAAAAAGAGTTGACGATCCTGTTCAACGATATAGCGGGATTTACCAGCTTATCAGAGCGTCACAGTCCCACCGAGATGGTCAGTATGCTTGGCAGCTACTTTGAAAAAATGACAGAGGAAATTTTCAGTAATCGGGGTACCCTGGAAACCTACAGGGGGGATGGGTTTATGGCCATCTTCGGTGCACCCGTTGAAAGGGAGGACCATGCCAAGAAGGCCTGTGATGCCGCTCTTGCCATGCAGAACAGGCTCATCGAACTGCAGCAAGGATGGGCAAAGACCGGTCATCCACTGTTGACCGCCCGAACAGGTATAAACACAGGCCCCATGCTTGTGGGCAACCTTGGATGCAAGTATCGATTCGTTTACGGTGCCCTGGGAGACAATGTCAATCTTGCCTCACGCCTGGAAGGGATCAGTAAGGAGTACAATACGGAGATTCTCATTGGTAATAATACCGCAAATAAAGTCAGGAATTCTTTTCTGCTGCGTGAAATTGATCTGGTGCGGGTAAAGGGCAGGGAAGCCCCCGTTCGAATTTATGAGTTACTGGCCAGAGCCAGCACGCCATTGTCCGCAGACCGGGAAGAGGCTGATGGATTCTATTCTGCCGGCTTGGAGGCTTATCGGCATCAGGCCTGGAGGGAAGCCTTGACCTATTTTAATAGAGCTCTGTCTGTTCGGGCGGATGACGGCGCTGCCAAAACCATGGCTGCTCGTTGTATGGTCTATCTGGGAACACCTCATAAGGATAACTGGGACGGTGTCTTTGAACAACCAAATTGGTAAAAGGCAGAACTTGTCAATGTTCTGCCTTATGTCGTGGGGGGAGGAACTTTCATCTACAATATAATCTGCCGCGATTTATATAACATCTTAAGTTACAATTATTGTTGTCGGTAAACCGCAGCCATACATGATCGCAGTCGGTACCAGCGGTTATAGCGTTTGATAGTGTTTTTCCATTAGGACCCTTTATTCCATAAGTACGAAGGTCTTTTTTGGAGATAAGATTGCTGCCTTTCTTAACATTTTTACAGGTCAATGTGTTGTCGCCATAGGCTGCCCATACCTTAACGTCGCACTTCGGCCCTCCAACCGTTTCTACCAGCCATATAGATGACTTCGGATTTGTGCAGCTAGGTGGCTGATCCTCAGCTATGAATTGATAACATTGCCCTCCTCTGTGCGGAATGGAGTCAACACGAACCTTCTTTGCCAGCACAGACCCTGTGCAGACAAAAGAAGCAATAACCAGTGCCACTGCAAGCAAAATTGATGTTTTGAGTCTCTCTTTCACTTTTCTCCTCCTCTATTTAATGGTTGGCACCATAGTGATCAACTATCACTTTGATGAAAAACGGCTTTCAGATTTTCACGGAAGAGCCAGGGTGATTTTGGCAAAAAAGTACCGATCAGGCTGTTTCTGGGGGTTTTCCCAATCTGAATCAAAAAAGTCGAACTTCTCATCAAACAGATTGCTTATGCCCACCGTAACAAAACCGTATCGCTTGGGTAAACGGTAGCTGAGCGCGGCATCAACCAGCCAGAAATCATCCTTCTCTCCGGTAAAAAAATGGCGGTCATTTTTGCTTTCAAACTTTCCTTCCTGGTTGATATAGGTTCCCTTTAACGAAACGGTCAGGCCGGAGGGGTGGAACAGGTTTATGCCCAGAGGAAGAAAGTGGGTTCGAGCATCACTGGTGCCGATTGCCGCTCCTTTATCTCTTTTTAAGTCCTCATAGCGATATTCAGCGGTGAGCGAAACCAATTTACACGGTGTCCAGAAAAGATAGGCTCGCAGCAGGTTCTCCTGCCAGTCTGATTCAGCTGGGAGGGGGAAAAAACCCCCACCGAAATCCACGAAAGGTACAGCCATATCTCGGTAGGTATACTCTATTCCACCATATATGCTGTCTGAGAATTTCTGGTCGATGGCTCCACCATAGCGCCAATAATCGGTGGCATCCGGCTCATCAAAGAACTGGTTGAATCCGGCCACCTGGGTTGGCTCAAGGGTCTGGTCGGTAACCAATGTCCTCTTTAAAACCCTGAAAGCGGCACCCCGCAGGGTGGTGCCGGTATCCAGCTCCCAGGTAACCCCGATCTTAGGGTTAAACTGGCTCTGATCTTTGATCAGTTCATCATCGGTTTCGAAAAAATCGCCGCTTCCACCTACTGTAAAGGTGAGATTATCCCATGGCTTGATATAGGAATAAAAATAGAAATTGGAGTGTGTTGTATTCATGTCGATACTGAGTTGATCGAGAAGAGCAAGTGGAGGGACGCCGAAGTCAAGTGCGAAAGATATCTGATCCTGGGCATCTATATCAAAATATCCGCCACCGGTGACAAAATTAACATACTCAGATCTAAAGAGATAGGACAGCTCGCCGCCGGCGGCCTCAGTATTATTTTCAATATCGAAATGGGAGATGGGATATGTGAATTCAGGATCAGGTTCCTCGTCATGTAAAGGGTAATCTCCATCTGAATATTGAAAATTACCGATGAGATCAGAGCCGGGCACAAAGCTATGGCGAAAACCGAGACGGAAAGAATTGGTTTCCTCTTCCTGGTGCAGATCAGGGAGAAGGTCTTCTGTAAAGAACGTACGTTCAAGATCCCCTCTTTCATTTTTACGATAACGATACTCTGCCTGGACACTGGTTTTGTAGGTGATCTGGTACTGGGCAAACAGGTTGGCAATATTGTCGCTCTGGTGGTTGTTTTCACGGTAGCCATCGGTACCAAAGCCTGCATAGCCTGCACTCAGGGAGAGTTTATCATAGATGGCAGAGAAAACGCCCTCCCCGCTCCAGCTGCTGTTTTCGCCTGCCATGCCGCTCACCAGGGCAGTGGCACCGTTGCGATTGAACAGAGGGTTGTAGGTGTTAAAGCCAGCCGCTGCAGGGCCCTGACTGTTGATGAGAAAAAGGTTGCTCTCGGCACGTTGGGGCTGGATGGGGGTAATGTTGATGGGCTGCAGCAGCTGGGATTGCAGCAGTTCGCTCACCCGGGCGATCTTGTGGCGGGGAAGAGCAGAGTAGGTGTCGGCCAGGAACCGGTGGGCCGAAAAGTTGGTCGGGTCACTGTTGACCGAGTTCCAGCCCTCAACCAGACCCCGCTGCTGGAACCCCAGGTTGTTATAAATCCTGGCCAGGCTTGAGCTTCGAGATGCCAGGTCCGAGTCAAGCATCAGTTTGGAGCGGTAGACTGCCCGGTTGTTGTTTAACTCGATGGCTTTCTGTATGTCATGCAGGGCCTCCACCGGCCGGTTGATGGTTTGCTTGCGGATAGCGTCGTAAAACCAGGGAGTGGGATCGTTGGGGTCAAGTTCTTTGGCGATGGCATACTCCCGGCCGTCAAGTTTTGATCGTTTTTGCTCATAGTAGGTCTTGCCAAGGTAGCTGCGGATCAGTGCGTTGTTGGGATCCAGGCTGGCAGCAATTTCGATTTCCCTGCCGCCGGATGCAAGATCCCCGTCGCGGATTATGGCCAGGCCTAATCCCAGGTGGGGCAGGGGGTCACCCTGATCCAGAGGGACAGCTTTGTTAAAGGCATCCTTTGCATCTGTGGTTTTGACCTGGGTTAAATAGGAAAAACCCAACACTGTCTGGGTTCTGGCCAGGTTGGGGGCAATTGCTGCAGCTTTTTCAGCTGCTTCCAGGGATTTGTCCAGACGACCGGATGATGACCAGAGTTCCGCCAATCGCGCCCAGGCGAGACCGTTTTGCGGATCGATATCCACCGCATATTCCAGGCTGGTGCGCGCTCCTTCCAGGTCAAAGGCCGCCTGCTGGGCGTAAGAAAGGGCGATCCGGCCAGTGGCAGAGTTGGGATCACCCTCGACGGCTTTTCTGGCAATGTTGAGAGCTTTGTCCTTATCGTTCTGCACCACGGCGATGATCGCCTGAAGTGCAAGGGCGTCGCTGTAATTGGGATCCAGGCTTAACGCTTTGGCAATATCAGCATTGGCACTGTCCACACTTCCCACAGCCAGTTGCTGTGAAGCACGCTGGATAAGGAAGCGCGGGTCACTGGAGTCTTCTTTTATCCCTTCAGCCGGTGCATAGATAACTGGTGGATAGTGCAGTGCCCAGTTTACAGCATCACGTGGATGCGCCATCACCCTTAAAACTGGTGGTTTTCCTGCCTCGGCAACGGCTGACTGGCCGCTTTCCACGGTGAGGCTGCCGGCCCCGTTTTCAGTTAGTACGACGCCCTCATAAACAGTCAACAGGGTTTTGCCTTCCTCCACCGTTACAAGAAACTCAGTACCTCGAACACCAAGAGTGGTATAGGCAGTCTGTACCTCCAATCCCCTGGGTGTACGACTGAAGAAATGGGCGGCACCTTTTATAAGATCAAGAAAAGAGGTTTTTTTCTCTTTCAGTTCTCTAAAGGTAATACCGCTGTTTTGATTAATGCGGAGGATAGAGTCGCTGATAAGAGCAAAACCTGCTCGACTGTTTGCCCCTGTCTGGATCGTATCATTGGGGCAGAAAGTATCATTTACCTTCACCGGCTGCCATTGAGATTCACTTTCTTTCAGTACTTCAACAGTTCCCTGGACTGAAACTGCTGTAGCCACCGATTTTTCACAGGTTTTGGAAAATGCCGCATCTGGATGGAGTAAATGTATTCCCCCAAAAAGGATGATTAGACCAAGAAAACATGAAAAAATACGTTTCATTACTTTTCTCCTTAATAAAAGCGGCTGTGTATGGTTATCCTGAATGAGCGTACATCAACTTAAAAACTCAATTCAAGAATGTATTAATTCTTATAAATCTCCGGGTAATGTTATTGTGTGGTTCACAGGGCTCTCTTGAACTGGTCTTAAGCTTTATCGATCATTGCTGAAACAGCGGACATTATAATGAATAGCAGGCAAAAAGCCGCGAATTTCCAACAAATTTGGCCATAAAATTCACCAAAGGTGAAAAATAACATACAGGACGTATTGGTACAATAGGTATAAATGCCTATATATCGTTAGGTATATATACCTATTATGTGATTATTATTTAATTGTTACATCCACTTATAGTGTATACATATGGATAAAAAAAACACTTTTACTGCGATTTTTTTCCCTTATAGGAACTGCTAAGTTGTATCTCTTTTCACTGTCGTTTTTCAGACTTGGCAAATTCTTGATTGAGCTGATACTGGGATGACACCCCTGTGAGCGCTTATATCTCCATAAATGTTAATCTGTTACCTCGCTCCTGGACTTCTGTCATAAAAAGCAAGAAAACCTACATCACAGAGTTCACAGAGAACACAGAGGGAAAAAATAAATGTTTTTCTCTGTGAATTCTGTGGTGAGACAATGTACTTTTTGGGTTGTGGGTGTTGCCCATTTTAGTGCCTTACTCTAGGATTTCTGTAATAAAAAACAAGAAACTGAGAAAGGTTGTTTAAAATTATATGCTTGAATATACTTTCATGGTACTTATCCCGTTCATCGGGGTTAGTTACTTTATGGAAAGTCTAATTTTATGAACTGAATCCCATGAATCGTGATCCGGCCTATCTCGAATTAATCAATTCATTCGATGAACCCTATTTTGAGGCGTCAGCTTCAGGACTGATCATCCTTGCTAACAGGGCTTTGCAGCAGCTTGTCGGCGATACTTTAGAAAAAAGAATTTACGATCTTTTCATTGGTGGGAAAAAAGATGAAATCCTGGAAATGTTTTTCTGGGCAATATCACAGGGACAGCAGCAGGAGATGTTGCTTGAGCTACAGCCTATAGGGCGTAAGCCGCTGACAGTTTGTCTTTCCCTCAGCTCTCTGCAAAAACTTGATTCTGACGGCAATCATTGTCTGCGCGGGTGGATGTACTTTGTTGACAAACAGAGCTATATAAACGGTGGGATTGTTGAAACCGAACAGCTTTTAAAAAAGCAGGCAGACGAGCTGGCTATCCTCAACCATCTTTCGGTAGCAACCGGTTCCAGCCTCGACCTTGATGAGATACTTAACTCTATTTGTCAGGAGATGGTAAGCGTATTTAACGCTCGCAATACCGGTATTGCTCTGCTTAATGACTCACAAACCGGATTACAGGTTGTTGCTTTTCATACTGAAGACCCTGAAGAAAGTGATGCTACCGGTCTTGAATTTTCTCTTGAAGGCAATGATGCCAGCCTTTTTGTTATAAAAACAGGTCAACCTATAGTAGTCCCGGATGCCCAGCTTAACCCCATTACCCTTTCACTTCATGAAGTGATGGTGCGACGTGGAACTTCAAGTCTGCTGGTCGTCCCTCTGCTTGCCCGTGGGGAAGTTATCGGTACTATCGGTATTCCGTCTGAATCCCAGGCTGTTTTCTCTAAAGAAGAGGTTCGTTTGGCCCAGACCATTGCAGGTCAGGTTGCCGGAGTAATTGATAATGCCCGTCTCTATCGCACGGTGCAAAAGGCACGGGATGTGGCCGAGCATGAGCTTGAGATCGGCAGGCAGATTCAGGTTGGTTTCTTCCCCGAATCCCTGCCGCAGATTGCAGGGTGGGGGCTTTTTTCATATTTTCAATCCGCCCGACAGGTGGCGGGCGATTTTTATGATGCCTTCTCCCTCGATCAGGGTAAAAAGCTTGCCCTGATTCTTGCCGATGTCTGTGATAAGGGGCTGGGAGCTGCTCTGTTCATGGTACTTTTTCGCAGTCTCCTGCGGGCAAATATCCAGCAATGCTTTGAGGTGGGGAATGATTCGGATGAAGCCCATGAAGAAATGATTGTTGAGGCTGTCCGTAAAACGAATGATTATGTTACTAAAAATCATGCGAAGGCGAGTATGTTTGCCACTGTCTTTATAGCTGTTCTGTCAAGGGATCAGGATGAGGTATGGTATATCAACTGTGGACATGACGCACCTCTCGCCATAAGGGCTGACGGCAGTAGTGAGCCCTTGATGCCAACAAATCCAGCCATAGGAATGTTTCCTGACCTGCCTTTGGTCAGTAAATGCATCAAGCTGCAGACAGGCGATTTCCTTTTTGCCTGTACTGATGGTGTGCCTGATGCGCTTTCCACAGATGGGAGCTCTTTTGGTAAGACACAGCTTCTGAAGATTCTTGATGAAAATGGCTCCATGGAGCAGCGCCTTGATTCCTTGACAGCCGCTCTTGTCCGTCACACTGCCGGTACTGAGCAGTATGATGATATGACTTGGATTGCATTCAGCAGAAGTTGAAAGTCATCTGTAACTTCCGATAAGCGTAGACATCGAGTGACCTTTTTACGACGCCATCATGGTTTGAATAGAGCAGGAACCTGCCCTAGATAATGGAGTCCAATATGGTATACAGGCTTCCGGGATTCGCAGATAGGCCGGCACCATTTGACTTCAGCCATACAGGTCAGGTCATCAACCGAGGTACAGGAGTGAAGGTGGTCTCCAATGATTCGTATACACAGCTGATCACCGGATATAACCTCATAGCGGCTGACAAGACATATGCCACTCATACTGTAGTTGATTGTTGAACCGCCAAAATAGCAGTAGGGGTGTGTTCGCTGATCGGCAAACATCACATCTTCAGCCAGTTCGAATCGGCCATATTTTCTTTTGTTAATCATGGATGATGCTGCCAAAAGTGGAAGCGGGATTGTCAGCGGAAAAACCACGTGTGTTCTACTGAAGCTACTATTCATTATGTCAGACATTGACAAATATGTACAGCAGGAGGTTGGGTAAAATGACGGATTAGAGTGAATATGGTATGTTGAGGTTCTGAAAAAACCTGCAACGAAGGAGATCGGACTTTTTACGAAGCCATCAATAATGATGATTATGTAGATTCGAGATTATACAACCAATGTTTAAGCGTGAATGGAGATCAGATACCATGGCCGACCAAACCACTGTTCGGAAAAAGAAACCGGTTTTTTTAATCATATTTGCCGGCTTATTGCTGGTTTTGTTCCTTGGACTGTTTCTTCTTCCCAGCCTGGTATCAACAGACTGGGCTGAAAATAAAGTAAAACAAGTCGTCAACGGTCGTCTGCCGGGGCAAGTTGATTTCGATAATCTGTCGTTGAGCTGGTTCAACCCTATCCAATGCCAGGGGATTACCTACGATAATCGTGCGGAAGGAATCCTTGTAAAGGTGGCGGATGTAACAATCTCTAAAGGGCTTCTGGCTCTTGCCATCAATTATAGAGAGATTGGCGAGGTGAATATAAAGGAGCCCCTTGTCTCATTTTATCTGGATGAGAAATCCGAGACTGGTCAGGCCGAGACTAAACCGTCCCCAGGGGAACAGGAGCCTAAAATTACAGGAACAGTACCTCCTGAACCAGACAGGTCGGCGGCAAATAACAGCGCAATCAGATTACCACCAATTGAGGGAAAACTTACTATCATCGGTGGCGCCGTATCCGCTGTCTACCCTGAATTGAAAGAGAAACTGGTGATAAAGGAGCTGGAGTTTCAGCTAAATTTTAGTGGAGTTGAAAATCCAATGAATTATCTGGTTGATTTTCAATCAGGAGACGGTACGGGCCAGGTGAAAGGGATGGGTACTGTAAAACTGCCTGCGGGAGATATTGCAAATCTTGATGAGATACAGTCTCAGGCCGTTCTTGATATTGAGAACTGGGAAATAACGGACCTGCTTTCAATTTTGGCGACTGCTGCCAACATGCCCACCGGCAGCGGACTACTCAATGGGAATATGAGCATATCGGGGAGTACAGCTACGGCTCTGCAGATAAAAGGAACTCTGAACGCTCAACAGGTGAAGTTGCAGGGCGGACCGCTTAAGTCGGACACCCCGTCGCTTGGAAGTGTGGAAGTGGAGCTGGATGGTGAGAGAATTGGTTCCGTTTTCACCATAAAGCGGCTGGCCCTGACCTCTCCCCTGGCCATAGGGACAGCATCGGGCACGTTTGATGACCGTAACAAAAAGGAAATTACGAGCCAGGCTGTTATTGATCTTGCACAATTATCTACCCAGTTTCCCGCCACTTTGAACCTTAAAAAGGGGACCAGAATATCGAACGGTAAAATTGCCCTCAACGCAATGGTAACCGCCACCGACAAAACCACTCTTTTTGACGGTAGTGCCAGTCTGGATAAGTTACAGGGGATGGCAGGTAAAAAGAAACTGGTCTGGGATAAGCCCGTCAAACTGGAAGCCAGGGGTGAGCAAAGTCCGGCCGGGCTCAAGCTGGAGAATTTTATAGTCCAGTCGGCCTTTTTAAACGGCAAAGGCCAGGGTGATATCAATCATATGAAGGTTGAGTTGGTGGCGGATATAGGATTGGCATTACAGGAAGTCGGGAAATTTATCCAGCTTAAAGGCTGGAAATCCGAAGGGAAAATGGATCTGAATCTTCAGGTAGATACCAAAACGGAATCAGTGCGGGCAGTGGTGGGTGAAGCCAGTATCACAGATTTTGTTCTTCAGCATAAAGATCGAGTTATTGCTCCACAGGATTCGCTCAAGGCAAATTTGCTCACCGATCTGCGGCTGGATCGGGAAATGCGTCCAAAACAAATGCTGGACACCACCCTTGATTTTCAGTCCTGGGCAGGCAGCGGGGCTGTGACAATGAAAAGTTTCAATCCGCCATCTGACCAGATTGGCGCTCAGATTGAAAGTCTGGCTTTTAAGGGCGCCTTCGATCTGGATCACCTGACTGGTCTGCTGCAGACCCTGGATGTATTGCCCGGGGATTCCCGCCTCGCCGGGAAGACGAATCTCAATACCCGGTTATCCATGAAAGATAATATGGTTGAACTGGGCGATATCTCAATGGACATCAGGGACTTTGTATTTCAGAATAGTAAACAGAAATTCAGTGAGAAAGAAATAGTTCTGACGACCAGCTGTTCCGTTGACCTGAAAGGAAAAACCGCCACACTCAAACCGCTTGAGCTGAAAACCACTATGGGTCATATGGTTTTCCCCGAACTGGCATTCACCAACTGGAACCAACTGAAAAATGGTGTTAAGACCAGTGGCAGCATAGACCTGGAACTTGGTCCGCTCACAGCACTGCTGGGTGATGTTATCAAACTGCCCCCCGACACCACGGTCACCGGCCCGGCAGCGATCAAACTGAATATCGATCTGACTGATGCGCAGCAGCAGTTCGTTCAACTGGATGGTGCTATCGGCCCGGTTGAAGTCAGTTCTAAAAATAAGCCTCCCTTTTCTGAGGATTCCATTCGGCTGGCAATGAACCTGAAAGGTGATCTGTTCGATCAGAATTTTACTTTCAGCAACGTGGAATTATCCACTTTACCTCTCTCTCTTGGCGCCAGCGGCAGAGTTGCACCGGACAGGGAGGAGCGTATGTTAACTGTCGAAGGTTATATGGCTTTGGATTTAAAAGCCTTAAGTAGCTATTTAAAGTCCTTTGCTGATCTGGATCTTGAGATGTCAGGGGCGGCTAAACGACCATTTGCCATTAAGGCGAAGTCTACAAATGGGCAGTGGGTCGAGATGCCAAAACACACAGAACTCTCTGCCTCATTTTATGCGGATACCATCCGGGCCTCCGGTGCACATATCGAGTTGCTGGAAGTTGGTATCGGACTTGCCGATTCTTTAGTCGAGATTGATATCCAGGGGAAGGTAAACAGAGGTGAGATGGCGTTGAAGCCGACTATCGATTTTAAAGTCGATCCGGCTGTGATTTTGATACCTGAAAACACCATGGTTCTGACCGGGGTCGGGTTGACCGACGATGGGTCCGGCGATCATCTGGCACAGGTTCACCCCATTTTCAAAGGTTCCGCCATTTCTCAGGGAACCGTAGATCTTCAGATGCAGCATTTCAGCTGGCCTTTGGATAAGGCGGCGCGGAAGGACGCGACGTTTATTACCTCCCTCACCTTCAATGACGTCAAACTCCAGGCCGGTGGCCTGCTGAATGAGTTGTTGGCAGTTATGAAAGCAAATGAACGGGAAATCACACTGGGTGATCAGCCCATGGAATGTGTGGGCAAAGATGACCGTGTGCTCTGCTCACCCCTGGAGATACAAATTAGAGACTACAGCCTTACCATGACCGGATCGATCGGTTTCGATCAGAGTCTGGATTATGAGGTCCAGATTCCTGTTACACGAAATATGGTGGGCAGTGATGTGTATAAATATCTGGAAGGGACTTTGATCACCGTTCCAATCGGGGGCACGGTGTCGAATCCGTCGTTAAGCCAAGATTTTGTAGAGGATACGATCAAGGATTTGATCATCCAGGCCGGTAAAAAAGAGATAACCGAGCAGGCCGGTAAATTGCTGCAGAAACTCTTTCAATGATAAATTCGTAAGAACTCTGAATGTCAAATGGCTAAGTAAAAAACTTCATATGCGAGGCGTGTAAATATTCTATCATTTCGGCGTACTAGAGTACGTCGTAATGATAGAATATTTACAACAACGAAGCAGGTAAGCGAGCCTGCGAAACTCCGGATGAAGAGTTTTTACGACGCCATCTTTCAATAAAATGGCCAGACTATGGGAATCAGGAGAGTAGAGGCAATAACCACAAAGAGGTTTAACGGAATACCCAGTTTCAGGTAGTCCATAAACCTGTATCCTCCCGGACCATAGACCATAAGGTTTGTCTGATATCCCACAGGAGTTGCAAAACATGCACTGGCGCCAAAGCAGATTCCGACAATAAATGGTTTGGGATCAACACCTATGGCTAGTGCAGTTGAAATGGCAATTGGAAGAAGGAGTACTGCGGTTGCATTGTTGCTTAAGATCTGAGTGGAGATACTGGTCAGCAGGATCATTGCTCCCAGTACGATTACAGGCGAAAAGCCTGCAAAGAAACTGAGAAATGTTTCGGCATAGAGTTGACTGGTGCCGCTCTTCTGCATGGCTGCCCCCAGGGCGATTGTCCCCGCAATAAGGAGCAGCACATCCCCCTGCAGCGCTTTATAGGCATCCCGCATCTGCAGACAGCCTGTAATGATCATGAGAAAGGCTGCGGTCAGTGAGCAGGTCATGATATCGGCAATACCGAGTGTGGCGGTACCCACCATGCCGATAAAATTAATTATCGACCACCAGGCTTTTCGTTTGTGCACTATTTCTTCATAGACATCTTCAACCACAATATAATCGGTTTCCGAACGAAGCGATTCTATTTTGCTGTCATGGCACCAGATCAGCAGGATGTCGCCTGTCTGCAGGCGTACATCGTGTATCTGTCGCTCTGACATATGAAGGTTGCTTCGTTTCACCGCGATGATATTGATATCCGGGTCTCTGGCCAGATCAGTTTTGAGTAACTGTTGACCCCGTACGGTTGAATGGGGCGAGATGATCAATTCAACGACGATGGGGGCATCTTTTTGTGCTCCCAGAACCAGCCCTTTCCCTGACGAGGGGAGTTCTACCTGTTCCTGGTGCAGGATATCAACGAGATCATTGAGTGATCCTTTCACGAGAATGATATCTCCAGCAACAATTGTCATCTTGTCTCTGGCCGGATGATAGATATGAGATTTATTTACCAGCTCAATAACACTCAAGCTTGGATATCTTTTCTTGAAAATATTTCCGGGGTTTCTGCCTATCAGGCTGCTTTTTTCCGGAATCCTCAGTTCTGCCAGGTACTGGCGATGACCACTGTCCTGGAGCTTGCAGATCGGGTTGGCCAGTGAGGGAAGGACTTTCGGGGCAGCAAAAAATATAAAAAGAATTCCGACAAGGGCAAGAGGCACACCGATGATGGAAAGCTCAAACATGGACAACCCGTCATATCCCTGGCTGACACTGAGGTCGCTTATAATGATATTGGTTGAGGTGCCGATAAGTGTACAGGTTCCTGCAAGGATAGAGGCGTAGGATACCGGAATAAGGAACTTGGAGGGACTGAGGCCAAATTCGCAGCACATCGTCATAATGACCGGTATAAAAAGAATGACCACCGGGGTGTTATTGATAAATCCGGAGGCTACGGCCACGGTGAGAAGGATGATTATCAGGGCGAGCTTATAGTTACCGCCAGCTATTTGTATAATCCGTCTGCCAAGAAATTCAACCCCTCCGGTTCGCATCATTCCTTTGGAAACCACAAACATTGCTCCTACAGTGATAACGGCAGGATTGGCAAAACCGGCAATTGTCTCCCTCGGGGTGAGAATGCCGGTTACAACCAGAATAACCATGATGCCGATGGCAGTAAGGTCGACGGAAATCTTTTCAGTAATCAGGAAATAGAGGGTCAGAAGCAGTACTGCTGAGGTAATCCAGATATCCATTTTTATTATAAAAAGGTCAAAGGTGGTTTTACCTTTATATGGAAGTCATGTTCGCTGCCCAGGCAGGGAGGGATTTGGAGGAGTGTCGATGCAACAGATAAGCGAGCTCGCGAGACTCCGATCCACAGCCTGNNTGTTTTGTTGTGAAATTCATTTCAAGGGTGTTAGATGGGAGTTTCAATCAGATTCACTTCATATTATAGTAGTTACGTTGTCTGATTAATCACGATCCTTTTGGAAAAATATTTTGAGTGAGGGAAAATCCAGTCATGTTGAAAGATAAAAAAATTGGTTTTATCGGTAGTGGTAATATGGGTGAGGCACTTATCAGCGGTCTTGTTCTGTCGGGGGCAACAAGTCCGGAAAATATCATCTGTTCTGATATTCGTGAGGATCCGCTACAGGTTATCGAGGAAAAATACGGCATCGCCACTACTACCAGCAATATCGAGGTCGTGGAAAAATCAGATATCATTATTTATGCTACCAAACCGCAGATTCTGGCTACAGTGCTTAATGAAACTGCAGATGTTCTTGATAAGTCGAAGCTGGTGATTTCAATCGCGGCTGGCGTACCTTTAGCTGCCATCGCATCAGGTTTGAAAAAGGATTTGCGCCTGATCAGGGTCATGCCGAATATCTGTGCCTTTGTCAAAGAGAGCGCCACTGCAATTGCAGCCGGGGAATTTGTAATTAATGGTGATATTGAACTTGCAAAGGCGATTTTTGATTCGGTGGGGATAAGTGTTTTTATCCAGGAAAACATACTTATGGATGCTTTTACCGGCCTCAGCGGCAGTGGCCCGGCCTATGTTTTCCTGATAATCGATGCCATGGCTGATGCCGGGGTGAAAATGGGGCTTTCCAGGAGAGATTCCCTGCTCCTTTCCGCCCAGACCGTCATGGGCTCAGCAAAACTGCTTCTTGAGTCAAATGAACATCCAGGGCAGCTAAAAGATCGTGTTACCTCTCCAGGAGGCACGTCAATTGCCGGCATTCACACCCTTGAGCAGGGTGGGCTCCGTACAACAATCATGGATGCGGTGGAGGCGGCAACCAATCGTTCCAGCGAGCTTGGGGAGATGATGGTTAAGAAATTTCTTAATAATAAATAGTGATGGTGTCGTAAAAAGGTCACTCGATGTCTACGATTATCGGAAGTTCCAGATGGCTAAGTCCGATAAGCGTAGACTTCGAGAAGTTTGATATACCACGCCATCACTATTAAAAAGGCAGTAACATTTCATTAAAGGTGGTTGTTATGATAAATAAATTTCTCATATTTTTCAGTTGTATCCTGCTTTATTTTTCAGTGGCTTCGGTAGCAGCGGGTGCCGGTGAAGAGGATCGTCATCTTCGATTGGCACTTTTTCCGATACCCAGCGTGTTACCGATATTTGTGGCCGAGGAAAATGGATATTTCAAAGAACTGGGTATCAC
>DEIL01000116.1:0-187 GCA_002352445.1 Desulfobulbaceae bacterium UBA2775 | reverse complement strand
GATTGACGGCATGATAAATGAGATTTCCGGAGCGGCAATCTTCAACAGGGAAAAGAGCCAGGTGAAAATTGTTGCTATAGCCCGCTCACCCATCGGTACAAGACCTATTTTCAGAATTCTTGCTGCCCCGGGAAGTGGGTTGTCTAACATTAAGGATCTGGCCGGTATTCCGATCGGCATATCAAAA
>DEIL01000175.1 GCA_002352445.1 Desulfobulbaceae bacterium UBA2775 | reverse complement strand
GGCACCCGCATTGCTTTTGATTCCCCTGCGGACATTAATGGTGGTAACCCTGAAGGCAACAGAGAGGTTTATTTATACGATACATCAACAATGCTATTCACTCAGATAACCAGTGATACATCAGAGGATAGTAGACACCCGTCAATAAATGCTAACGGCACCCGCATTGCTTTTGATTCCACTGCGGACATTAATGGTGGTAACCCTGAAGGCAACAGAGAGGTTTATTTATACAATACAACAACAGGTATGATTTCACAGATTACATCTGAGCCAGCGGGATTTAGTGGTGAATCGTCAATAAATGCTGACGGTACGCGTATCGCTTTTGAATCCTCAGCGGATATTAACGGCGGAAACCCTGACGGGAATACTGAAGTTTACATTTTCGATACGATAGCGGGCGTGTTTACTCAAATAACTGACCAGCAGTCTGGCGATAGTTTTAGCCCAGCGTTAAATGCGGATGGTACGCGCATTGCTTTTGACTCTACCTCAGACCTAACCGGTGATAACCCTGACGAACATTGTCAGTTATTCATTCAGACTTGCTTTGACCCTAATGCTCCATCCACGGTTCCAACACTATCAGAGTGGGGACTGATTGCTATGGCTTCTATTCTTGGAATCGTTGGGTTCATGGTAGCTAGAAGAAGAAAAGTAACAGCTTAAAGATAGAATCAGAGACGGAACAAAAAGAATGTAAGAAAGAGAGCTTAGGGAGATTATCTCCCTTTCGGCTCCCTTTTTTCTTTATTTCTAATTAAACCTCGCCTGGCTAAAAAGTGTCTGTAAAAACTATTTTTACTTTTAGAAATATGTTAATATAACTACCGGAATTTCAATTCCAAGGAGGAATCAGGATGGCATCCGTATTATCTCAAACTTTAAAAGATGTATTACAGTATTCAAAATCAGCATTTGGTCTTTTTGTCTTAACAGCTTTTATTTTTTCATCGTTTCTGTTTGTTTCTCAAAATGCTCAGGCACAGCTCGTCTGCCGGCAAGCATTCGTAGAACAGATAACCAATGATCCTGTTGAGGACAGCGATCAACCTTCAATTAGTGCTGACGGTTCATTGATAGCTTTCCAATCCGAAGTCGATCTGACGGGACAAAATCCTGATAACAGATTTCAATTATTCCTCTACAACACTGTAGAAAAAGAATTTACACAAGTAACCTTTTTAACAACAGGTGTTGCAAGCGTTCCAAATATAAGCGCGGACGGATCACTTGTTACCTTTCATTCCCAGGGTGATATTAACGGTGTCCCCCCTAATGGAGAAATCCAGATATACCTCTACAATGTAGTAACGGGAATTATTACCCCTGTAACCAACGAAACTACCGGAGATAGCCGAGAGCCTTCAATAAATGCTCTAGGGACAAAAATAGCCTTTAGATCGGACGCTGATATAAACGGAGGCAATCCCGATAACAATTCAGAAATATATCAATACGATATAAATACAACAGTTATTAAACAGATTACTGACACTATGACAGACACATCTAGTTCGGCCTCTATGAACTCCGATGGTGAGCTTATTGCTTTTAGAAGCTCTGCTGATTTAACGGGACAGAACCCCAGCGGATTTAGACAGATTTTTCTATATAATGGAAATACGGATTCCATATCGCAGATCACAAAAGCCACGACAACAACTACTAGTAGTACAAGGTATGCAATAGATGGCTCAGGCTCGTTAATTGCGTTTTCTTCAGACGGTAATCCGAATGGAGGAGCTCTGCCAGGTAACCAGACTCAAGTATTTTTATTCGATGGTTCAACATTTTCATTTGAACAAATTACATCTTCTCCTGATCAAGGAGCGTTTTCTGCTGCCGCAGGTCAGGACGGTTCCTGTGTTGTATTTGCTTCAAGGATTGATATTACCGGCGAGAATCCGGAAGAGGAAGTTAAGTCTTTCTTATACGATATTCCTAGCGCAACTTTCGAACAGGTAGGTAATCCTCCGGGCAGACAATCTAACCCCGTGGCAAGTGCCGACTGTACCAAAATCACTTTTCAGAGCAGGATAAACAGTGTAGAGCAGGTTTTCGTCGCAACATGCATTGACCCTAATGCTCCATCCACGGTTCCAACACTCTCCGAGTGGGGACTTCTTGCGATGGCAGGTGCTCTTGGAATCGTTGGATTTATGGTTATGAGAAGAAAGAAAGTAACAGTTTAATAATAGAATCAGAGACAGAATAAAATGATTATTAAAAGGGAGTAGGCGCTTATAGTGTCCGCTCCCTTTTTTTTATCTAAATAGCTATAAGTAAAAATACTCTTGCATACAATCGTTTGTTTGTGATATAAAAATAATTAGGCGGTAGGTGTTTCAACTTAAAACTAGATTCAAATGGAGGGTATTATGCGTAGATTATTAAAATTATCTGTATTTGCTGTTTTGATGCTGAGTTTTATAGCTGTCGGATGTTCGGAGGAGACCTGCAAGGGTTTATTAAGCCAATTACAGGGGCTTCAGAATGATATTATCACTATTGCTAATAAGAGAAAAGCTGTTGATGCAGAAGGTAAAGATATGTCTGCAGCGATGGAGCTCTTTCAGCAAGAGCAAAATGCAAGAAGAAATTTTGCTGAGACTGCTGAGAGATATATTGCAAAAGGCTGTGAAGGTAAGACTGGTGATGTGCCATCACTCCCACCCATGAACCCTGTTACTGAAACTCAGTTTGAGTAATTACTTGAAATAATAATATTCCTAGTGGGATACGGCATTTGGTTGCTCAGGCAATCCAATAGGGTGTGGAAATGGTAATTATAAAGCGGTTTTAATATTTGAAACCGGTTGTCCCGAAACAATTGAGCTTTGTTTCCGGCTTCCCTAGCTAAAACATTAATGTGAGAGCCGGAGTATTCTTTTTCCGGCCCTCACTTCTTTTGTTTGCTATGTAGAAATTTCTACATACTTAGATTTTTTTCAGTGAATGTAATTACTCAGGAAAGCCAATAATTGTGAACTGTAGCTGATGTTCATTAGTTCTAGGAATCGGATTTGGAAATAGCTCAACATCAGTCAAGATAATTCCGGGGTCATTCTGTGGATTTTCCTCTTCCGCGTCAGGATCAATTACATCATCAAGGTCAAGTCCGTCACCTTCATCATCACCGTCTTCTTCTTGAACATCTATTAACCTGCCGAGATCGTCAAACTGTTCAAATTCAAATGTAACTCCCTCAGCTTCAGCAATTGAATTGCCGTCCATTACCTGAAAATGCAGATGCGGAGCGCCGCTCTGTCCTGTGTTACCCAGTAGTCCCACCATCTCTCCCTTAGCTACAAAATCATCCACTTCCAGATGATCATTACTGCCAGGGATCATATGCGCGTACAGGACATAAATGCCGTTACCTATATGCATAATCACAATATTCCCCGCACCGTCTGAAAGACTTATTGGAAATGAAGGTGATTCTCCGGGCTTGTTATCAGGCAGGCCTTTGACCACGCGGCTCACTACACCGTCAGCCACTGCAATCAATTCAGCGCCATATCCAAGCCAACTCTCGTTAAGATTAGGGTCACCAACGAATAGATTATTCTCTTCATCGACTTCCATTATATCAATCGAATAA
>DEIL01000234.1 GCA_002352445.1 Desulfobulbaceae bacterium UBA2775 | reverse complement strand
CTCTTGAAACGGGGCGTTTCCCGTGGCTTTGCCGTGACAACCGGGTGTGCCCTCAAAGGCCCCTGGCGCATGAGCAAAGTTAAATGGGTAAATATCGCCTTGCCCGATGCCTACTTTTCATCACTATGTCTCTTGTTCCCCTGGACCTGAACCTGCCTGGGATCAGCCGAATCGCGCAGTACGGACCCGTATGCTGCGTGGTGTGGGAGGGGGGAGCTGTGAGGCTCCTCCCTATCCCTATATGTGGCGTTTTTGATATACCATTTTCCTTTGTAATAAGTTCCTTACAAGCTGTTTTACAAAAAGTGAAAGTTTGTCATATTAATATTGATTTTTCAGCTCCTCATAAGTCAATCATCATAGCAGAAATGGTGATTTTTAGGCAAATCTCCAAACAGAGGTATACCGCCTCCGAATAATATCGGGAGGACAGTAATAATCATCTCATCGATCAAATTTTTCTTTAGAAAACTTTGAATTGTCACACCGCCATCAATGTAAAGATGTTTGTATCCTTTCTGATGAATGGTCTTTAAGGCCTTTGAAGTCCAACGGTACGAAAAGTTACTATAAGGATTTCACCCAATATTCTGTAATTTAACCTCAAAGAAGCAATATCTTATCAATTATTATGTAAAGCAATTAAAATGACTCTCTGAGTGCTATACGGCGGTTTTATAAATCTCTTTTCCGGTTATTTTGGGAATAGTGATGATGATTTTCAGGCCGCCATCCTTTGAGTTTTCTGCCCTGATTTCTCCATCATGAAGTTTAATGGCTCTGTAAGCAATGGTAAGGCCCACACCAGTTCCACCTGTTTTTCTTCCCCTGTCTCCTTCTACCCTGTAAAATGGTTTGAAAAGATGGGGCAGATTTATCGAAGGAACGCCTGGGCCGTTGTCTTCAATGGTCAGGATGACAGGATCTTTTTCTGATTTTCCGGCTTCAATACTGATGTTCACGGTTGTACCTTCATTCGTATATCGAATTGCATTTCGAACGACATTTTCAATGGCCCGATGGATCATCTCCGGATAACCGGCGACATGAATAACAGGAAAAGGAGAAATGACCACTGAAACATTTCTACTTTGTGCTTCGAAGTTTGCATCTTCTCCTATGCGATGGATCAACTCGGACAAATTAACTAATTTGCAACTCCTTAAATTCGGTCCTGTTTCGAGCTTGTTCAACAGTAGAATTTCCCCGATGAGAGTATTGAGTCTTTCTGCTTCAAGGGCAATACGTTGCAGGTTCGGCATGACGTCTTCCGATGCCTTGTTTTTTGATATTTCAAGTGCAACGAACAGTCTTGCAAGGGGGGAACGGAGCTCATGGGAGATGTCTGTGAAAAGCTGCTGACGGTCTTTGATCAGATTCTGAATCTGAGATGTCATTTGGTCAAAATCCAAACCTAATTGGGCAATTTCATCTTGTCGTTTCCCAAGGGTTTCACTAACCCTTGCCCCCAAGTTCCCTGTGGCAAATTTCTGGGTGGCTTTGCGAAGTTTTGTAATGGGGTCTGTAATGTGGCGTGCAAGCAGAAAGCTGAGAAGGGTGAGCATAATAATAGAGATGGTGATTCTCATAGTAAAGTCAGGCGGGAAAATGGAAAATTTTTTCGTTCGTCCCTGGCGCCCTGCTGCTGTGTAAGTTTTTCCATCCGGCCCAACTATTCGGCACATCACAACGATGCCATTGGCGGTTGTTACTTTTACGACCGGATTATCTTCTTTTCTAAATCGTTTCAGCATTACCTCAAATTCCGGGGATATTTTTCTATTGATCAATGCATGGCCCTCTGAATCAAACAGATACGGTTCGAAATCAAGGATATTTTCCAGTTTATCGGCATAGGATATTGAGGCGGATTTTCCATTTGAAATCCACTTTTCAATCAAGGGGGTTGAATAAAGATAAAGGATTTGAGCAAGATTCTGTTGACGATTTTCCTCCCGGACCTTTATCCTTGCAGCAGGTCCGGTGCTGGAAGTAAATGCTACCAGCAGCGCGATTCCCACAGATAAAAAATTGATACTGCAGGTAAAAAAGAGAATCTTTAAAAATAGATTTTTTCTTATTATGCTGGAAAGGTAGTTGTTCAGGAAAAGATTAAACCAAAAATTATTTGTTTGAGTGCTCATCATTTGTACAGGTCTCCTTATACCCCTTATTCCGGCAGTGAGTAGAGATATCCTACGCCACGGATACTTTGAATCCGCTCGATGCCCTGATATTTGGATCCCAGTTTTTTCCTGAGACTGCTCACATGAACATCAATGCTTCTGTCAAAAACATCCAGTTTCCTGCCCAGAACAGTTTCAGAAAGAACATCTCTATTGACCACGTTACCGGCATTTTTCATGAGTTCATAAAGTAGTATGAATTCAACGGCTGTTAACGAAACGGGTTTTTCAGCTATCATCACAGTCCTTGGTCCAGGATTGAGAATAACATCTCCTATCTCAAGTGAGGGACTCTGCCGGGGACTATCTTCAGCGTCTGATCTTGTCTCAAACCGACGCTGTACAGCACGAATCCTTGCCACAAGCTCTCTGGGATTAAAAGGCTTGGGTAGATAGTCGTCTGCTCCCATCTCCAGGCCTACAATCCGATCGACATCATCCCCTCTTGCCGTAAGCATAATAACGGGAATTTGAGATTTGGCACGAATATGTCGCAGGGTGTCGAACCCGCTCATCCCCGGCAGCATTACATCTAAGACTACAAGATCATGGTCTTGGCTGAGGGCAAGCGAAAGACCCTCTTCTGGGGTCTGAACCGCCTTGATATCAAATCCCTCAGGGGTCAGATAATCGCTTAACAGTTCACAGAGCTCTTCATCATCATCGATCACAAGAATACGGTTCATGGTTTTCTCTTAACTATTAAAAACACAATAAATACAGCTATATGGTTGTTTATTCTATCTAATTTTCATTATACACGAATACGATAATTTTGCATGTAAAGAAATGTAAAGTCATCTGGATTGAACTTTACAATTCTTAACCTGTCTTAACTGTAACTTTACAGCAAGAGAAAAAAAAATGGGTTATATTCAGATCATTGTTCAAGATGAAAAGAGATCATGATCAAAAATTTTAACCAAAGAATAGAAGACAGGAAAATAAAAATGATGAAAGATTTAAAAGAAGAAAAAATTCAGGTGATACGAGGACCTGATTTTTTTCCGTGGATGTTGAATAAACAAATCATTTTTTTGATACTGATTGTTTTGTCCCTTAATGTTTTTCCCGGAGGGATGACAGAGGCCTCTGAAGCTCAGAAAATGAGTCTGGTTGAGGCGGTTGAGCTGGCGCTAAAATACAACCAGGATTTGAAACTTGCGAAAAACAGTGTTCAATACTCAAAATTTACCCTGGAAAAGGAAAAGAATGATTATCTGCCCCAGGTCACCGGCACCGTGAATACGGCGCTGAACAATGACTATGGGCAATCAGGCTCAAATCGGAACTATTCTACCCTGAGAGCAGAAATCTTCACCCAGCTCAATCTTTTTAAAGGATTCGAGGATAAGGCATCCCTTGAAAGTGCACGTTATAACCTGTCTTCGTATGAGCACACACAGATCAGGAAGAAGCAGCAGGTGATCTATGATACCGTGAATGCATATATCGACGTTGTGCAACGACGCCAGGAAGTTGAGGTGGCCCGGGAGAATCTGACAAACAATCGCCAGCAGGAGAAAGAGATCAAAGCCTTTTATGAAACCGGCAAAGTACCAGCCACAGACCTTTACCAGCAGCAGGCTGAAACGGCTAAAGCCAAATTCGATGTTATCAGCGCTGAAAACAGTTACAAAATCAGCAAGATGCAACTCATTAAAAGTATAGGTGTTCCAATAGCAGGTGATATCGAGATTGAAGTGCCCAAAATCACGATTTTCACCATGGCGCCGGAAACAGATACCGATCGTCTGATACAGGAGGCATTTGAAACCCGCCCAGATCTTTTTGCACTGGAGAAAAGCGTTTCTGCCAAAGAAGCTAAGATAAAGGAGGCGGCATCCGGCAAATACCCGTCAGTGGATCTTAATGCCGGTGTGGGAAGCTTGTATGACAACCGGTATGATGAAAATTTTGGGCATCAGTTCAGCGACGATAATATAGATTCTTACATCGGGGTCTCAGTCTCCCTGCCCATTTTTGACAGACAGCTTACCCGGACCAAAGTGAATCAGGCAAAAATCGACAAACAATCCGAAAATTTGACCCTCGAAAAATTGAAGCAACAGATCCGTGAGGAGCTGGGTCAGGAGTTTGCTGACTACCAAACAGCATGTGAATCGATCCTGGTGTCCAAATCCAGACTGTTTTATACCAACAAGGCATTGGAATCCGTTTTTCAGCGGTACAAAATGGGTGCAGCCAATTTGACTGAATTAACCCAGATCCGGTCCGATCAAGTGGAAGCCCGAAATGAATTGATCCAGGCGGAGATGGATAAAATGCAGAAAATCATTTCCATCTTTTTTTACAAAGGAGACCTTGGGTTGTCCCATCTTTTAAAGGAGAAATTATCATGAAAGTTGTAAAAATAGGAGTAAACTTTTTAAAACTGGCCCTCATGTTCGGAGGTATTCTTTTCATTATTCTTACCGTTCACCGTTCTTTGGTCGTTTCTTCATATCAAGAGATACCGGATGCATCCCAATTCCGGATGGAAAAAATCAAAAGGGGCAGTATCGAAAACACTATTTCCTGTACCGGAACCCTTTCAGCTGTTGGAACAGTGGAGGTGGGAACACAGGTGTCCGGTACAATCGAAAAAGTATTGGTTGATTATAATGACCGGGTGACAAAAGGACAAATCCTCGCCGAGCTTGATCTGGATACCTTTAATGCAGCGGTGGATGCAGCAAACGCTTCGGTTATCAAGGCCGGCGCACTCTACAAAAAGGCCATAGCCGATTATAAAAGGAATAAGCCTTTGTACGAACAGGGACATCTTTCAGCCCAGGAGATCCTCGTCTATGAGACCGAAAAGGAGACGGCACGGGCGGAGCTTCTATCTGCTCAGGCTGTTGTAAAAAAAGAAAAAATTAATCTCCAGAACGCCCAGATCAGATCTCCCATTAACGGTGTTGTCCTCCAACGGGATATCGAAGAGGGGCAGACGGTTGCAGCCAGTTTGAGTACGCCAACCCTGTTTATTATTGCAGAAAACCTGACAAGTATGGAGATCGAAGCAAGCGTTGATGAAAGTGATATCGGGATGGTCATCAAAGGACAAAAGGCGACATTTACCGTTCAGTCCTATCCTGATGATCTCTTTGATGGAACCGTAACCCAAATACAGATGAATCCAACGGAAATTTCCAATGTAGTAACGTATACCGTAATTTTGGATGCGCCAAACAAGGATGGGAAACTGCTTCCGGGGATGACAGCGACAGCGGATTTTATAGTGGAAAAGGCAGAAAACAAACTGCTGGTTTCAAATGCTGCCCTGAATTTCAGGCTTGATGACCGAGGTAACAATGATGATCCCGGCATCTATGTGCTGGAGGGGGACAAACCCAAACGGATTCTTGTTACCACCGGTATCACCGACAGCACGACTACGGTGATAAACGGTAAAAACCTGACATCCGGGACCCCGGTCATTATCGGAAAAAATATTGAGAAGACCGAAAGTTCCAGCGGTTTTTTGTCAAAAATTCTTCCAAAGCCCCCCAGAGGCGGTGATGGTGGGCCGAGACGGTAGCACACGGCTTTAAATAAAAGGGTTTATGGATGATCCATAAGTGGAGAAAAAATGAAAACAATACAACTCAAAAATATCAAAAAAACCTTTCACCTGGGCGGAGAAACCGTCCATGCACTGGATGGCATCTCTCTCACCGTTGACAGGGGGGATTTTCTGGCAATAATTGGTACATCCGGATCAGGGAAATCCACCCTCATGAACATCATCGGCTGTCTGGATCAGGCCGATCACGGTGAGTATTTTCTGGAGGGATTAAGGGTGAGTCAAATGGATAAGAACGCATTGGCCGACATTCGCAATCAAAGAATCGGCTTTGTGTTTCAAGGATACAACCTGCTTGCCAGAACAACAGCCCTGGAAAATGTGCAGCTGCCACTCCTCTATAGAAGAGGAAAACCGATAAATCATCCTGCAAAAAAGGCAAAAGAGGTTCTTGATATGGTCGGCCTTGCAAAACGAATCCACCACGAACCCAACCAGCTTTCAGGCGGGCAGCAGCAGCGGGTTGCCATTGCCAGAGCTTTGGTGACAGATCCTGCCATTATTCTCGCAGATGAACCCACTGGTAATCTGGACAGCCGAACCACGGAGGAAATCCTTTCCCTGTTTCAAAAGCTCAATGATGAAGGCATCACCATTGTTCTTGTCACCCATGAAATGGACGTGGCTGAGCATGCCAAACGTGTGATCGATATGAGGGACGGCCGTATCATAAATAATTATGAAATTGCACATCGACAATATGCGTCAATGTAAATGCCCTGATAAGATGTCATATCAATGAAATGGAGATCCTTATTATGAAATTTCGAAAATTTATTATCAGTGCCCTTAGAAGCATAACGAGGAACAGAATGAGAAGCCTGCTGACTATGTTAGGAATCATTATCGGTTTGGCTTCTGTTATCGCACTCGTTTCCTTGGGAAAAGGGTCCCAGGCAGATATTGAATCAGAGATCAGTTCCCTTGGAACGAATCTGATTATGGTTAGACCGGGCAGTACCAATGCCCACGGAGTGAGGGGAGGAGCCGGGAGCAGAAGTGCACTGTTCATGGATGATGTTACGGCTCTTTCTAAATCCGCTGAACATATCCAATATGTTTCGCCAATCATTAAGATTTCATCCCAAATCATTGCCGGTAACACCAACTGGAATTCAACCATTCAAGGTGTAAATACCACCTATCCCATGATTCGCAACTATGAGGTAGCCCGGGGATCATTTTTTAGCCAGAGAGATATGAAGGTGAAGGCCAAGGTTGCGGTACTCGGGCAAACGATTGTGGATGAGCTTTTTCCCGGTCAAAACCCAGTAGGGTTCCGTATCCGTATCGGTGCCATCCCCTTTAAAGTCATAGGCGTTCTCTCTGAAAAAGGCCAATCCTCCACGGGAACTGATCAGGATGATATTGTCTTTGTTCCATCTACAACCGCCCTTTATCGGATGAGTGACGGTAAAACCGTGCAGGACATCATGGCCAGTGCCACTTCAGAATCGGCCATGGACCAGGCAAAGGCAGAGATCACCAGTATTCTCAGAAAGAACCATCGCATCGCAACCGGTGATGATGATGATTTTGAAATCCGGGATCAGGCTGAAATTGTCAGCATGGCCACCCAGGTTACCGGCACCCTTACCATGCTGCTCAGTGCCGTCGCCTGTGTTTCCCTGCTGGTTGGCGGGATCGGCATTATGAATATCATGTTGGTTTCCGTAACCGAAAGGACCCGGGAAATCGGTATCCTCATTGCAGTTGGTGCCCGGAGCTCTGATATCCTGATTCAGTTTCTGATCGAAGCAGTCATCCTCAGCCTTTCAGGCGGAATCATCGGGGTCTTGACCGGGATCGGGATCGCCTTTGGATTGGGCAAAAGCATGGGCACCCAGGTGATTGTGGAGCCATCCATGATCATCATCAGCGTTGGATTTACTGCGGCAGTTGGGATTTTCTTCGGGTTTTATCCTGCAAGGAAGGCTTCGGCACTTAACCCAATAGAGGCGATGCGATACGAATAGTTTTTATCCCTTTAAAAAAAGTTGTCTTGGGATAGACGCGTCTATTCTTGTTCAAGACAAAAGTTAAAAAGGGATGTCCCTGCAAAAGAAACCCCAATGAACTTTGCTTCGAAACAATGATATTATTATATTGAATGTCAACTTAGAGTATACCCTAAGTTGGTGTCAGACATTAATACCAACTGTTTCATATTAGGGGAGTATTTTTTTCTGACAATGAAGCTCCCCGCCCCAAGCGGCGGGATATTAAACCCACAAGCTACGCAATAAATTTCAAGGATTATAAAGCCTAAATTGACACAATTTTTAATATTGTACACAAAGATGTCATGGCCGTATACCGCATATTGCGGTGCTGATTACTTTGAAAAAGGCAAACATAGCTTGCCAAAGTATTGACTCCTTGAAAAGTAAAACACTGAGTATCAAGTTTTGACTTTTTAACTAATAACATACCTTTCATATTTTTGTATATCCGATTTTGCTTGTGACTTCAAGCCACATAACGTTTAGCTGACCTGCCGGGGTGGAGCGGCAGCGTATCTCCGGTCAGCGTCCAGCGCCATGTTGTGTGCCGGGCAAGGCCC
>DEIL01000327.1 GCA_002352445.1 Desulfobulbaceae bacterium UBA2775 | reverse complement strand
GCAATTGTTTTTGCCATCGGTCTTGCCGCATACTTTAAGGCCGGAAAAAGCCGGGCTTTTTCGGTTGCCGCCTGGGTGCTGGCTATCTTGTGCGGTCTTGGGGGTCTGTTTTTACTGCTCTCAGGCCTAGTGCAAATGAACTGGGGCGCTTGTGAGACGATCAGGATTTATGATACTGACGAAGGGGGCAAATGGCTGCTGGGTTCTCTAGGGGCCTTTTTATGGGCTTTTCTGGTGATATGGTCCTCCAGGATGAAAGACTACCGGAAAAAAATGATTTTTTACTGTGCAGCGGTCCTGACGTTTTTTTTCATTGCGAATTTTGCCGTTCCCAACAGCGCCATGGATCGCAGAACGCCGGGAAAACTTCTCGAGCGCAATCTATCCAGGGTGACCTCCGATGCCATACTGGTGTCCAATGACAATGTGCTTCGTGCGGTCTGCTGGTTTTTCAAGCGAGATGACGTGAAAATCCTGGAAAAAACAGGTGAATTCGCCTATGGGTTGAAACATGATCCTAACAAACCGGGAAAATTCCTGAGTATTCACGCGTTAAAGGAATTGATACGCGAAAATGCGGGAAAACGTCCGGTGATTCTGGTTCTGATCAGGGATCACTACAAGGACTACACAGATCAGTTGTCCGCTCCCATCTTTATGGATAAGGATAACCATTTCCTCTTTGCGGTGTATTAATGGGTGTAAATAATGCTTGACCTGTCGGCAGATTTACGGCGACAATATTCGCCATGTTTACACGTGAGCTAAGACAATAGACACTTCAGCTTTTTTGCTTGGGCCAAGAGGAACGGGAACAGCCTCCTAGATTTGGGAATTATAGGGGAAGAAATAACCACCTATCTGAATCGGGGGTGAAAAAACTGAATGTTCGAACCTGACCTTTTAAAACCAATTTTGGAATCCATTGATAAGTTACCTCCCTTCCCGGAGATCGCGAGAAAAATCCTGGAGCTTTCAAGGGATGATGACGTAGACTTTAAAGATATTATTGATGTAATAAAATACGATGAAGCGATCACCTTCAATTGTTTGAGGCTTTGCAACTCCAGTTATTATGGTTTGAGTGCAAAAACTTTTACCATTGATCAAGCCGTCGTTAAACTGGGTCTTAGAAACATCCAAATGATAGCGCTTGCGAGCGCCAATGAGCTGTCTGATTATTCTAATGCGCAAGAAGGTTATGGCTTTGGTGCGGGTGAATTATGGCGACACAGTGTTGCTACGGCTATTATTTCAAAACTTTTGATTGAAAAAATTAACCTTAAAGAGGATTCCATTTTATTTACGTCCGCCCTTCTTCACGATATCGGTAAAATAGTTCTTAATAAATATGTTGGTAAAGACATGGTCAATATGATTGAATTGGCCATAAAGGAGAAACTATCGCTGGTTGAAGCTGAAAGAGCGGTTTTCGGTATTGATCATGCTGAACTGGGTGGTATTGTTGCTGAAAATTGGAAATTCCCTTCTATGCTATCTAACGCTATTAAAAATCATCATGAATCTCCTGAAAAATTCATTCCAAACATTGTGGCATGGGTTAGACTAAGCAACCTTGTTTATCATGTATATCTTGCAAATTCAGTTTATTCACACCATCGAGAAATCATTTCCAATATTAAACAGTCCATTCTCTTTCAATTTAAATTAAAAAAAGAGGATATAGATCAAGTAATGGCTGAAATTCCTGAAGAGCTAAAAAAAGTTGAAATGTTGTTAAATTTAGCTTTCTAAAAGGACAGAATGTTTTACAATTACGAATTTTACAAAACTTACATTAAGTAGGTTCCCAAGATATTGTGGTTCCTTTTTTCTTGACCTACAACTTTATTTTTTCTATGACTTCCTCTCAAAAAGCAAATTCTCGTCATCTCATCCCATCCGGTATTCTGCCACGATTTTGCGCAGTTGGAAAGTCGCTCCCACATGGATATTTTTTCAAAATGAGTAGGGCTGAACGAAAAATTGCCTGGTAAAATTATGAAAATCGAGTTTCAGCGAAAAATAGACAGGATTGCAGGCAAAGCCATTTGCCGTCTGCTTTCCCTGTTTCCTCGAAAGAAGGAGAAGGGAGGGATTACAACTTCATCGCCAAAAATTCTGGTCATACTCCTCTCCGAAATGGGAAGTCTTGTGTTGGCCCACCCCATGTTTACTTATTTAAAAAAGCATCACCCCGGTGCGGAAATTTTTGTGCTGGTGTTTAAAAAGAACAGGGAATGTCTGGAAACCCTGAATATTGTTCCACCAAGCAACATTCTGACAGTCCATGGGGATTCGCTGACGGCGTTGTTGAAGGACAGCATCCGGTTCGTATTCCGGATGCGAAAAGAGAAAATCGATGGGGTGATTGACTGTGAACTCTTTTCAAGGGTCAGCAGCATTTACGCATTTTTAAGCGGCGCCGGGTTGCGCGTGGGGTTTCATCCTCACACCCAGGAGGGTCTTTACAGGGGCGATTTTATCAATCGGCCTGTTCTCTACAACCCCTACCGCCACATATCCCGGCAGTTTGTAGCTTTAGCGACCGCCTTGGAAAATGGGAATGGTTTCCCTATGGTGAAACGGAACGTGGATGAGGATGTTTTTGGTATCCCAACGCTGAATCCGGATGCGGATCAGCAGGAACTCTTGAAGATCAGGCTGAAAAGGGACTTTCCGGAAACCATCGGAAAAGATCTGATCTTACTTTATCCGGGAGGCGGCCTGCTTCCCATACGGGCATGGCCTTTGAACAACTATTACACAATTGCCATGAACCTGATTGCAAAAGGATATGTTGTGGGCATTATCGGAATGAAAGAAGATACGCCCCTGGCCGAAGTCATCTCGTCGAAGTGTCAAAGCCAATATTGTATTGATCTCACCGGTTATACCCGAACCATCATGGAG
>DEIL01000107.1 GCA_002352445.1 Desulfobulbaceae bacterium UBA2775 | reverse complement strand
GCCTCAAATAACAGCTCCGATCTTTTCTGGGCCTCTGCTCCTGATGCTTTTGAAGTTTTGAAGGGAGATGGCCTGCTGGCAAAATATACGGTGAAGGCTGTCGGGATTCCCGATCTCATTGGTTCATATCCCATTAATGACCCTGATGGATATTATAAAGGTTTTGCCGGATCCGGATACGGTATGATGTGGAATACCAGATACCTGAAGGCTAAAAAGATACCTGCCCCTAAAGAGTGGAATGATCTGGCAAAAGCCGTCTATCATGGTCATACCGGTATGTCCGCACCTTCACGCTCCGGTACCACTCATCTCACCGTTGAAACAATCCTGCAGGGAGAAGGCTGGGAAAATGGCTGGAAACTGTTGAAAGAACTTGGTGGTAACTTTCACACCGTAACCGAACGTAGTTTCGGTGTCCCTGACGGGGTCAATTCAGGCCAGTTTGGTGTTGGTATAGTTATTGATTTTTTCGGACTTTCATCCATGGCATCCGGTTTTCCTGTTGATTTTGTCTATCCTACAGTGACAACACTTGTGCCGGCAAATATAGCCATTGTTAAAAATAGTCCTCATCCCGAAGCTGCTGCAGCATTTATCGAATACCTCCTTTCTGAGGCAGGCCAGGAACTGCTGCTTAATCCGAAAATCCGCCGCTTACCGGTCCGACCTGAGACTTATGCCAAGGCTCCAAAGGACTTTCCAAACCCCTTTACCGACAAATCCATCGGAGCCAAAGTTAAATTCGACGTAGTGAAATCAAAAGATCGATATAACCTGGTTAATTCAATGTTTGATGTTATGATCACCTATCGTCTGGATGATCTGCGGGAAGCAACCAAGGCCGTACAGGACGCAGAGAAGGCGATGGCCGGCAAAGGTAATGCTGAAGCGGAAAAACTTGTTGCCGAAGCCAGGGCACTTATTGCTGCTATACCCATCGATGAAGGCAAATCTTTGGATCAGGACTTTTCTGCAATCTTTAAAAAGAAAAGGAAGAAAGCTACAGATAAGGTTACCGGTCGTCAGGCAGAGGTTGAACAGCAATGGGACACCATGGTGAAGAATAACTACGCTGAGGCCATTAAGCTTGCAAAGAAAGCCAAAGCCCTGCTGTAAAAATTGACGCAACACAGCCCTGGCACCACCTAGGAGCCTGCCCGAGAATGCATTTTGCCCAAACTCTTCGTTGTTTTCGAAAAAATAATGCTCGCAATATCAAGTATATGGCTGTGCTTATTTTTTATAAAACCTCGATTTTGAACAAAATGCTTATTTTCGGACAGGCTCCTAGGAGTTTATCCGAGAACAGGCATTCTCGGACAGGCACTTAGTTTCCAGGGCTGTACTCTTTCAGTTTGATCTTTGCCGGGTGCACCATATTATGCTGCGTTTTCGCACGTCCTATCTTGTTGCCTCTTTTCTGGCGTTCTTTTTGCTTATCTTTCTTGTTGTTCCCGTAGGCAAGGTTATTTATGTTGCTTTTCAGGACAGCTCTACCGGTGCACTGACCCTTGTTAACTTTGTAGATTTTTTCAAAACTTCTCTTTTTCGGGAGTCATTTTTCAACTCACTCTATGTGGCCGGGATGTCAGTGCTGATAGCCAGTCTCATAGCCTTGCCACTGGCTTACTTTACAACCCGCTTTAATTTCGGCGGATCCATTCTTATCCAGACCCTAGGCATTATACCTCTTATTATGCCACCCTTCGTCGGTGCTGTTGCCATGCAGCTTTTCTTTGGCAGTAATGGTTCTATCAATCTTCTTCTGGATCAGTGGTTCGGTATAAACATTCCTTTTATGAAAGGGTTAAATGGCGTTATTTTAGTCGAGTCTATTCACTACTTTCCTTTTATCCTGATAAACCTCTCGGCAGCATTGAATAATATTGATCGCTCCATGGAAGAAGCAGCCCAGAATCTTGGTTCCAGCGGCTTGCGGCTCTTTCGCAGAATCGTATTTCCTCTGGCGATGCCGGGTTATCTTGCCGGAGCGGCACTGGTATTTTTGAAAGCTTTTGATGATCTGGGGACACCTCTTTTATTAAATGTAAACAATATGCTGGCTCCACAGGCGTACCTGCGAATATCATCTATCGGTATCTCTGATCCCATGGGGTATGTTATTTCAGTGATCCTTGTTGTGTTCTCTCTCTTCGCTCTGTGGGTATCGATGCTTGCATCCAGAGGTAAGGATTACAGTGGTGGCGGCAAAGGGGTCAGTGGTTTGCTTAAGCGCGATATGCGGGGCTGGCAGAAAGTCGGTGCCTATTGTCTGATTATTTTTCTTTTACTTCTGGTTCTTTCTCCCCATATCAGTCTTGTGCTGCTCTCCTTCGGCACTATCTGGTCGTATAGCGTGTTGCCTGACGCATTTACCATGGCACATTATGTCGAGGTGTTCGGCACCACCAGAAAATATATAACCAACACTCTGCTGTATGCCGGTCTCGCCGCATCCTTTGATGTCGTCTTCAGTGTGGCTGTTGCTTATGTGGTCTTGCGTACCAAAGTTATCGGCAGGCAGTGGCTTGATTATATCGCCACAGGTGCTTTGGCGATCCCCGGTGTTGTACTGGGCATCGGTTACCTTCGGACTTTTAATGATTTTAATGTGCCAATCATAGATAAGCCTCTGGCCAGTTGGTGGGTTATTATCGTAGTTGCACTGGCGATCAGACGGCTTCCCTATGCACTGCGGGCCTGCACTGCTGCTTTGCACCAGGTCTCTGTTTCACTTGAAGAGGCTGCTGAAAATCTTGGCGCAGGAAAGACAGCAACTGTGCGGAAAATTGTGGTGCCCCTGATGGCCGGTGGGATTGTAGCCGGGTTTGTTACCAGTTTTGCAACTGCTGCCGTCGAGTTGTCTGCTACCCTAATGCTGGTTACAGCTGAATCCGATGCACCACTCGCTTATGGGATATATGTATTTATGCAAAGCGCTGCCGGTCGAGGCCCTGGGGCAGCCCTTGGTTTGATTGCTGTTGTTGTTGTCGCATTTGGCAGCTATTTGGCCCATCATTTTATAGACCGTAACAAACGCATGCAGGCTACATTAACAGGATAATATTATGAGTTTAGCTACCCGGGTCCAACCGGTTCGACTGCAAATTGAAGATGTACATATTTCCTTTGGTTCGACCAAGGTGCTGCAGGGGATTAATCTCGACATAGAACCGGGAGAATTCTTTGCTTTTCTTGGGCCCTCCGGTTCAGGAAAGTCGACTTTGCTGCGTGCAATAGCTGGTTTTGGCCCAAGACCTCAGGGGCGGATATTAATTGATAGTGAAGATATTGTTTCATTGTCGCCATGGAAGCGGGAAGTGGGCATGGTTTTTCAAAATTATGCTCTCTGGCCACATTTGACCGTGCAGAAAAACGTTGCTTTCGGACTTGAAGAACGAAAGGTTGCAAAAGCTGAGATCTCCACACGGGTTGAAGAGGCTTTAGGTATGGTGGGGCTCGCAGACCTTGCTGATCGTCATCCTTCACAGCTCTCCGGAGGGCAGCAACAGAGAGTAGCACTCGCCCGCACAATTGTTATTCGACCCAGACTGCTTTTACTCGATGAGCCTTTGTCAAATCTTGATGCGAATCTTCGAGTTCAAATGCGCACAGATATTCTGAAACTCCAGCGTAAACTCGGCCTAACAACTATTTTTGTTACCCATGATCAGGAAGAGGCGAATACCATTTCTGACAGAATGGCTGTTCTCGATAAAGGAATCATTCAACAGATCGGCACTCCCATGGAGTTGTATGATTATCCTGTGAATCGTTTTGTCGCACACTTTCTCGGTACCACGAATATGATTGAAGGAGATGTGGTTTCAGTTGATGGAGCTGCAGTACTTCAAACCCAGGGTGGTCTCAAACTACCCCTTGATATTGCTGCCGAAGCCCGACACGGTGCCATCGTCTTCAGGCCTCAAAGTGTTCATGTTAACCCGACAATGGAACATAATTCTAACTTGAAGTTAGATGGAACTGTTCAATCACTGGAGTTTCTGGGATCCACGGTTCGGTATGGGGTAAAGGTTGGTGAAATCACTGTTCTCGCCGAAGAGGATCATCAACGGGGAAAACCAATTTACAAAGAAAGGGAACGGGTACAGTTGGTTATTCCGCAACAACAGGTGTTATTTGTCACAGAATAAGGCAACCACTGAACGTTGTCTGATGCCCGGGAAAATTCATCTTCGTTTTTCTTCTGGTTAATTCCAATATTTAATGCCCATCACGTGGACATCCTGTATCAATCTTCTTGATGTTATTGTACCTGTATTTGGATAGATACAATTAATTTCAAAAGAATCACATCAGGGTTTACTACCGGCTATAGCCAGGCTATGTACAGTCCGAGAAAAGTATAAAGTTTTGCATTCATCTGAAGAGTCACATATAGTATTAGAGGATAAGGATATAATCGATTATTTAATTCTTACATTGTGGTGTTGATGAGCACTTTAAGATTTGTGGTTGCATTTATTACTTTCTTTTTTTGTACTACTTTTGTGCTGGCAGGCGACCAGGCACCGGAGGCCGGTTTTCCTGATTTGCTGGCCGATGAATTTTTGGAAGATGAGGAGTTTGATGAATTTACCAACGGGAATGCATTTATAATAAGGGATCCACTGGAACCGATGAACCGGTTTTTTTTCGAATTTAATGATAAATTATATGAGTGGGTATTGAAACCTGTCACTGACGGGTATATCTGGCTTGTTCCAAGGGAGTTGCGGGTTAACTTTGGCAACTTTTATTTTAATCTCGCCATGCCTGTCCGTTTGTTGAACTCGTTGCTGCAGGCAAATTTTAAAGATGCCGGGACGGTTTTGAGTCGTTTTGCCATTAATTCAACAGCAGGAGTTTATGGACTGGTCGATGTAGCTGCACTTGAGTTTGGTCTGCAACCCAAAAAAGCTGATTTTGGTCAGACTCTGGGCAAGTGGGGGGTCGGGGAGGGGATCTATTTCTGCTGGCCGCTTTTCGGGCCGTCAAATGTACGGGAAACAATTGGACTGGTCGTGGATGCCTACACTCATCCTATCCCCTATTTTCACGAAAGCATAGCTCTTGACCTGGCTTATTACACCTCAAATAAGCTAAATACCCTGTCACTCAATCCAGATCTTTACGAAGATTTGAAGCGATTTTCCCTTGATCCCTATATAGCCTCTCGCCAGGTATTCTATGAGTACCGTCAAGCAATGATTGAGGTTAATTAAAGCTGAGTGATGCAGCCTGAACTTACACCAACAGTCATTGCCGGACAGGTAGTATGAATGTCTGGTGATCTATCAGAGTTTTCAAGAAATGAGAAGATATATAAAATATGGTGCTATATCAATAGCGACTTTATTGTCTCTTCTAACGTTAACTGTAATTCTCCTGCCGTTACTGATTAATGTTCAGCAGTATCTCCCTGAAATTGAAAATAAAATATCCCAAACAACAGGTCGCCAATTTTCCATTGGACGGGATCTGAGTATCTCGGTTTTTCCCTGGATAGGTTTATCCTGCTCTAACCTGCGACTGGGAAATCCTCCAGGCTTTGAAGGGGGAGAGTTTTTAGAGATTGAATCCTTTGAAGCTCGGCTTAAAATAATTCCTCTTCTGAAAAGACAGATTCAGATCAGCCGATTTATCATTGATGGGCTTGAAATTAATATTGAGAAAAGAGAAAACGGCAGAGGGAATTACCATTTTGACGAATGGGATGGAGCTGGACAGGAGTCAATCAGTGGGTCGTCATGGGGATTTGCCGGATCATTAATGAAACAGCTTGCAGTTCCAATAATCACTGTGACCAATGGTCATATTATCTGGAATGATTTCAGTCGTCAGAACAGCCATGAGATCACCGATGTGGTGTTGAAGCTGAATGATGTATCTCTGGGAGACCCATTTGTTGCCGATTTCAGTGGGGATGTTGATGGGAAGCCGGTAAGCTTTAAAGGTAGTATCGGATCGCTTGTTCAATATTTTGAACAGGGTATTCTCATGATTGATTTTAAATTCATGTTTTTTGACAATCTGACTGCCCTTGTAAAAGGGCAGTTTGAAGATAGCGGACAGGAATTCAGCTATACTTTCGGCCTCGATATCTTGCCTTTTTCTCCAAAAGTTGTTCTGGCAGACATTGGTGGGGATGTTTCTATCATGACGGCATATCCTCAGGCGCTGAACACCCTGGCCATTAACACTGAGGTGAGGGGAACGAAGGACTCGATTGTTTTTGAAGATGGTGTGGCCGATCTCGACGATTCGCACCTTGACTTTTCCTGCTTCATAAATGGTTTTACTGAACCTGATATTAAATTCGCAGTAAAAGTTGACAGCATCGATCTTACCGTCTACTTCAGGCAGGGTGAAGAAAAGTTTTTTGAAGCTGGAGTGGTCAGCCGGACAACTGATGAGACAGGAGGAAAATATTCTGGGCTGCATCGGTTTGGGGTTGCAGGTACGATATTGGCAGATGAAATACAAAGTCATGGTGGAACGTTCTCAGATGTAATGATTCAGCTTAAAGGCAAGGATGGATTGTTCACAGCCGACCCTCTTTCCTTTTCTTTCTATCAGGGACAAATTGAGTCAGAGATAATTCTTGATATCCGGCAGAATAGACCGGTAAGCTCCCTGGCACTCAAGGCAGAAGATGTGAATGTCGGCACAATGCTGGATGATTTCTTTAATACTGATTTCCTGCAGGGCAGGGCAAAAGTAGATATCAAAGTCTCAGCATTCGGTGATTCAATATCAGCGATAAAGGAAAGCTTAAAAGGGGAAGGGTTGGTGCGGTTGCATGATGGTGCATTGGTGGGTTATGATATTGTTGGAGTTGCCGGAGATGGACACAATGTAATAGCGGGTCAGAGGACAATAAAGACAAGGCCGCGGATTGACTTCACAGAATTAACAATTCCCATAACTGTAAAAGATGGGATCATAGAGAGTCGACAGACTGAAATAAAATCCCCTGTTATCTGGATGATGGTTGCAGGATTTACTGATCTTGTAAACGAAAAACTTGATCTGAAGGTAACAGCAGATAGAAAAATTCTGTTAATGGAACAGGGCAGCGTGGAAGCATATTCATTACCGCTGGCAGTTACGGGAACTTTCTCTGACGTGAGGTTTAAATCTGAAATTAAGGGAGTAACCGGAGTTGGATTGGAGGAGCATTCCGGAAAAATTGATATAAATCGGCTGGTAGACGAAAAACTCCCAACTCCCGTTGGCGAAGATCTCAAAAATCTTGTGGGGAAATCACTTGTTGACCCTGCAGTTGTTGTACAGCGTTTTGGTCTGCAGCCTGAAAATATTCGTAAAATAAAAACGAAAAAGAAGTTCAGGCAGGGAACCGGAAAAATTCAAATTGCTCCCCTACGGGAGGGGAGTTTCTTGCAATTGTAGTCACTGCTTAGGAGATATTATGGATTCTACAGAAATATTTATAACAGCACTCAAATATGAAGAGAAAGTCAGAGATCTTTATCTTTCTGCTGTGAATATAGTGGACGATGAGAGGGGGAAAACGCTATTCAAGGCCCTTGCCGATGACGAGCAGTCACATATCGATTTTCTCAACTACAGTCTTGATACATTAAAGGCAGATGGGATAATTGAAGTGACGAGGCTTGAAACACCGATACCACCGCAGGAACAAATTCGTTCCCAGGTTGAAACAATGAAAGCAAAGATCCCTGAGAAAATGCTTGGTGATGTCAAGAGAGTTCTTAACAGTGCCCTGCAGATGGAAATAGAGACCAGTGCATACTATAAAGATGCCAGTGAAAAAACTGAGGGAAAAATAAAGGAGATCTTAGAAAAATTTGTCGAGATTGAAGATCGCCATGTGGAGGTTGTTCAGATTGAGCTCGATTATGCCTCAAAAAGCGGCCACTGGTTTAACTTTATGGAAGTTAGTATGGAAACTGAGTGATAGATCGGTACCTTGTCACTCTTACTTCAGTACCCCGTCTTTAAGGGTGTAACAGTGATCCAACCTGTCGGCAAGTTTGTTGTTATGGGTCACCATGATGGTTGCCAGACCACGCTCACGGCAAAGGGCATGAAGGAGATCAAAGACCAGATCACCTGCCCGTGAGTCAAGGTTGCCGGTTGGTTCGTCGGCGAGGAGCAGGGCGGGGCTCATTATAAGAGCCCTGGCCAGGGCAGTTCTCTGTTGTTCTCCACCCGACAGTTCGGAAACTTTGTGTTCCAGCCGATGTTCAAGTTCCATCCGCTCGAGTAGTTTTTTAGCTGGAAGACTCATATCTTTTCGTTTTTGTCCAGCGATAAGTGCCGGCATCATCACGTTCTCAAGAGCGGTGAAATCGGGAAGAAGATGATGGAACTGAAAAATAAAACCGAGTGATTTATTGCGGAATTCAGCAAGTTCCAACGGCGATTTTTCGTTAAGTGATTCTCCCCTGAAGTAGAGCTCTCCTTCTGTAGGTTCAGCCAGGGTGCCGAGGATCTGTAGAAGGGTTGTTTTGCCGGAACCGGAGGCGCCTATAACGGCTGTCATTTCCCCTGCTTCAATCGTAAGTGAGAGATTTTGCAGGATGGTGATTTCGGTACTGCCGGTATCAAAGGTTTTTGTGATATTTTCAGCAGAGAACAGAGTCATTATGAAAGAACCTCGGCGGGATGGACTGTGGAGGCCTTCCACGAGGGGTAGAGTGTTGCCAGGAGAGTTATTACAATAGAGCTGACAGCGATAATTGTCACATCCATTGGCAGCACCTTGATTGGCAGGGTGGTCATCGGGTAGACATTTGAGGGCAGTTCTATAAACTGATAACGGGAAAGCAGTTCACACAATCCCAGTCCCCCGGCAACCCCCAGCGTTGTCCCGGTCAGGGCTATTACCGCTCCCTGGATGAAGAAGATCTTCATGATCGAACCCGATGTAGCTCCCATAGATTTAAGAATGGCAATATCCTTACTTTTTTCCATCACTACCATCACAAGTGCACTGATAATGTTGAGTGCTGCCACCAAAATGATCAGGGCCACGCAGATAAACATGCCTATTTTTTCAAGTTTGAAGGCGGCAAAGAGGTTGCGGTTCATCATCATCCAGTCCTTGGCGATAAACCCCGGCCCTATTTTTTTAACAATACGTTTGCCAACCTGATCAGCTCGGTTCAGTTCCTTCTTCTTGACTGTTACTTCAATGCCGTGGACAAGATCGCCGAGGCCAAGGAATTGCTGCACGCTGGCAAGGGACATATAGGCAAGGGTGGAATCGTATTCAAACATTCCTGTTTCAAAAATACCGGATACCTGACACGTTTTGATCTTGGGTATAACCCCCATTGGCGTTAGAGGACCTGACGGGGAGATGAGACGAACTTTACCTCCAACACGCACTCTCAGGTCGGCGGCAAGGTTTTTGCCAAGAATAATACTGGGCACCTGTGGATTTTCATTCTCAGTAAGGTCATGAATCGATCCTTCAAGCATCTGGCGGGAAAGACCGACAACATTTTCAGCTGTGGCTGGATCCATTCCTCTTAGAACCACACCATTGCCGCCTGAACCACTGCTGAGAAGAGTCTGGGTATAGAGATAGGGACTTGCGCCGGTTACATCCTTTACTGTCATGATGCGATCCCGAACCAGTTGATAGTTGTTAATTGTTCCGCCAACCTGCTGGACAATGATATGTGAATTGACTCCAAGAATCTGATCCCGCAGACCGTTTGTAAAGCCGGAGTAGACGGCAAGCACAACAATTAGAGCAATGACTCCTACCGTTATGCCGGCAACAGAGATCATGGATATCAGCGAGATGAAGCCCTGTTTATGTTTTGCCCGCAGGTACCGGAGACCGACAAACCATTCAAACATATTAACCTTTGTTATTATTTAGAAACTGTTTCAGGCTTTAAATGAGGAAAGAGAATTACGTCCCGAATCGAAGGGGCGTCGGTAAGCAGCATGACAAGCCTGTCAATGCCAATGCCTTCCCCCGCAGCAGAGGGCATACCATATTCGAGTGCTCTGATATAGTCACTGTCCAGCTCAGGGTGGATTTCCTCATCATCACCCCGGTCAGCTATCTGCTGCTCAAATCGCTGCAGTTGATCCCTTGGGTCATTGAGCTCGCTGAAGGCGTTAGCCAGTTCCCGTCCAGTGATAAAAAGCTCAAATCGGTCTGTCACTGTCGGGTCATCTTCATTTCCTCTGGCAAGGGGTGAAACCTCAGTCGGGTATGAGGTTATAAATGTTGGATCTATAAGTTTCTCTTCAACCAGCAGTTCAAAAAGCTCAGTTTTTGCCTTGCCTGCGCCTGCCTGTTCATCCAGTTGAATACCTTTTTCTTTTGCCAGAGCGATGACTTTTTTATTATCAAGGAGTATGGCTTCATCAACCCCTGCCATCTGAATCAAAGCTTCATCCATAGTCAGTCGTTGCCAGGGGGGGCTCAGATTGACCTCGGTTCCCTGGTAACTTATCTGCATAGTGCCATGGATCTTTTGACATATTGAAGAAATCATCTCTTCAGTAAGATCCATCATATCTTCATAGGTCGCATAGGCCTGATAGAATTCCAGCATGGTGAATTCCGGGTTATGCCGGGTGGATAAGCCTTCATTTCTAAAATTGCGGTTAATCTCAAAGACCCTTTCAAAACCACCAACCAGAAGTCGTTTAAGGTAGAGCTCCGGGGCGATTCTGAGGTAAAGATCCATATCCAGAGCATTATGATGGGTCATGAAAGGTTTGGCTGTTGCGCCGCCGGGTACAGGCTGCATCATTGGAGTTTCAACTTCCATAAAATCCCTGCCATCCAGATATTCACGGATGAGTTTTATGATCTCTACCCGCTTTTTAAAAGTTTCACGGCTCTCTGGGGTAACAATGAGATCAACATAGCGCTGGCGATATCTGGTTTCAACATCTGTCAAACCATGCCACTTTTCAGGCAGAGGTCTGAGGGACTTGGAGATCATGGTTATATCCGCAGCAGCCACTGAAAGTTCATCAACTTTTGTTTTAAACAGTGTGCCGTTGATACCTACAATATCACCAATATCCCATTTTTTGAATGCAGTGAAAGTTTCATCACCTAACTTATCTTTTTTCAGGTAAATCTGGATCCGACCGGTTTTATCGGTGATATGGCAGAAAGCGGCTTTACCGAATTTTCTCATAGCCATGATACGCCCGGCAATTGAATAGCTGTTTTCACCAGGTTCTGTCTCTTGCGGCTTTAAAGAATCACCCTTGGGGAGAAGCTCCTCGATAGCATGAGCCGGTGTAAAACTGTTGCTGTAGAGATTCACTCCAAGTTCTTCAAGGGATTCCGCTTTTTCTCGACGCTGTATGAGGGTTTGATTATCTTGACTCATGATAGATACTCATTAAAAAAAGTTAAAAAACGCTGCCATGTCTCGGCTAAAAAAAAGGCGGCAG
>DEIL01000039.1 GCA_002352445.1 Desulfobulbaceae bacterium UBA2775 | reverse complement strand
CCATCAGGGGTTACCAGCCCAGTGTCAGAAAATCATGGATAGAATCAGCAGCTTCTCTTCCGGCACCCATTGCCAGGATAACCGTGGCGGCACCGGTAACGATATCACCTCCAGCCCAAACGCCCTTCTTGGTGGTTTTTCCGGTATCTCCAAGGGTAATAACATTGCCCCACTTATTCAGTGCCATGTCAGGAGTATCACTAGTCAACAGCGGGTTTGACGCGGAGCCTACTGCAACGATACAGAGATCGCACTCCATCTCAAATTCCGAACCTTCGATGGCAACCGGTCTACGTCTGCCGGAATCGTCGGGTTCACCAAGCTCCATGCGCAGACATTCCATACCGGTAAGGCGACCTTTTTCATCACCACGATATTGGGTTGGATTAGTGAGAAGAAATAATTCAATTCCTTCCTCTTCCGCATGATGGATCTCAGCCTGACGAGCCGGCATCTCTTCTCGGGATCGGCGATATACAATTTTCACACTATCTGCACCGAGGCGCATGGCGGTACGTGCTGAATCCATGGCAACATTACCGGCACCCAGAACCACTACATTTTTTCCAATTGGAATAGGAGTATCAACTTCCGGGTACTTGTATGCTTTCATGAGATTTGCCCGGGTCAAATATTCGTTGGCGGAAAGAATACCAATATAATTTTCCCCCGGGAGATTCATAAAGCGGGGAAGACCGGCACCTACTCCGACGTAAACTGCGTCATAGCCCTGTTCAAATAATTCATCTATGGTGACGGTTCTACCAACGACGGCGTTGCACTCTACCTTTACACCCTGTCGTTCCAGAAAATTGACCTCCTGGGCGACGATATCTTTAGGCAGACGGAATTCAGGAATGCCATAGACCAGTACCCCCCCGGGCTTATGAAAGGCTTCGTAAACTGTAACATCGTGGCCTTTTACAATAAGATCACCAGCCACTGTAAGTCCTGAAGGGCCGGCACCAACCACCGCAATTTTTTTGCCTGTGGAGTCAGCTTTTGGAGGTAGTTCTCCTGTGCCGTTTTCCCTCTCATAGTCAGCACAGAAGCGCTCAAGGTTGCCGACAGCAACTGGTTCACCTTTGCGGCCGACAATACATAAACCTTCACACTGGGATTCCTGGGGACAGACACGTCCACAGACTGCAGGGAGAGCGTTCTTTCCCCAGAGGTTTCGTATCGCAGCGGTCATATCACCCTGGGCAATAAGATCAATAAAGCCGGGAATATCAACACCCACAGGGCACCCTGCCACACAACCGGGTTTTCTGCACTGCAGACATCTGGAAGCCTCTTCCTGTGCCATTTTCATTGTGTAGCCGGTGGGAACTTCGAGGAAATTACGCGCCCTTATCTGTGGCTCCTGCTCCGGCATTGCCACTCTGGGTGTCTTGGTTTTCTTTGCTGCTTTTTCTGCCATGGTATCCTCCGTAGAAATCATGTCCACGTCAATAATTAAAAGACCCTGTGTCTAAACAAACGGTGTTTCTTCTGATTCTGCGCAGCCGCAGTTTGACGTCTGAAAGCCGGGCAGCGAATGAAACATCATGTTTCTAAACAAAAGTCGATTAATTAAAAACGGGTTTGTTTCGAGTTTTATCTATTTAGCATCACGGATTGTGCAGTAGTCGCTGAGACATTTCTGCTCTTCTTCCCGGTATGCATTGAGTCGGAGCATGAGTTCGTCATAGTCTACTTGATGACCGTCAAATTCGGGGCCGTCCACGCAGGCAAATTTAGTTTTGCCACCGATAGTCACGCGACAACCACCGCACATTCCGGTACCATCAACCATGATCGGGTTGAGACTGACCATGGTCTCGACATTGTACTCTTTGGTGATATTGCTCACTGCCCTCATCATGGGTACAGGCCCGATAGCTACAACAAGTTTGGTATCACCCTCGTCCAGGATTTCTTTCATTACATCTGTCACGAAGCCATGATGACCGTAGGAACCGTCATCGGTACAGACACGCAGATCGTGAGATGCCGCTTTCATCTTCTCTTCAATAATCAGCAGATCTTTGGTGCGGGCCCCGATGATACATGTTACGTCGTTGCCGACTTCTTTTAAGCCGCGGGTAATTGGATGGAGTACAGCTACGCCGGTTCCACCGCCGACACAGATAACTTTGCCGACCTTGTCCAGGTGAGTTGCCTTGCCGAGAGGGCCAATGACATCCTGGAAGCCGTCGCCAACCTCCAGGTCTCTGAAGACAGCCGTTGATTTACCGACAACCATATAAATAATGGTAATGGTCCCCTTCTCGGGATCCGTTTCCGCCATGGTAAGAGGGATTCTCTCTCCTTCTTCATTTGCTTTAAGAATTACGAATTGGCCGGGAAGGGCTTTTTTCGCAATGAGAGGTGCCTCAATTTCGTTGAGGATCACCGTGCCGTCAGACATCTCTTCACGTCTTACAATCTTAAACATTTGTTCCTCCAGGTGAAAAAAACATTAAAATTTACAACTATAAAAAATATTATTTTGATTATATAATTTGCCAAGGATAAATAATCATAAAGTTGTATTTAAAGCAACCTCTATATGTTGACGGCAGGAAAGTAGGACAAAGAGATGGCTATGAAACTGAAGGAGGCACTTGCTTCCTTGCTTTCGGAAAATGAGTTGCAGCTCCTCGTACGCGGCTACGATGTGGTTGGGGATATTGCCATTATTATTGTCCCTCAAGGACTCGAGAAAAGGGAACAGGTTATCGCTGCAGCAATACTGGCCAACAACCCCAATATTAAGGTAGTAGCAAAGAGAGCGGCCCATTATTACGGAGAGTTTAGAACTCTGCCGATAACAATCATTGGTGGTGAAGATCGCAGGGAAACCGAAGTCAGGGAGTTCGGCATACGCCTGCGCCTTGATGTGGAGAAGGTTTATTTCTCAATCAGGAGCGGTAATGAACGAAGACGAATTGCTTCTCTCGTGCAGCCGGGGGAAAACGTACTGGTTCTCTTTTCCGGTATTGCGCCATATCCTCTGATGATTTCCAGATACAGCCTGGCGAAAAAGATTGTCGGTATTGAGAAAAATCCTGTTGCTCATGACTTTGCACTGCTCAATTTAAAGCTGAATAGGAAACTCAAAAATATAGAGCTGCTCCAGGGAGATGTTGGAGATCTTCTCCCTCGATTCAGTTCAGAATTTGATCGAGTTATAATGGTTCTGCCAAAATCGGCTGAAGATTTTCTTGAAGCGGCATTACAGGTTGTAAAACCCGGCGGCTATCTGCATTTTTATGATATGCAGAATAATGATTCATTTGGAGAGTCGGTTGCAAAGGTGCGTGCAGCATGTGAGTCGGTAAAACGGTCTTTGCTTGCAGTTGATGTTACCGCTTGCGGACACTGTTCACCCCGAACCTATAGAATCTGTGTGGATGGTCTGATTAGCTGAATATTTCTAACTCTTATTACCCGGAATTGCAGTTGAATATTATGTTTCCGTCTGGTATGACAGAAAGTCTGTCAGGAAAAACTATGATAAAGGAGCTACTATGCACGTTACATTTTATGGAGCTACAAGAGAAGTCACCGGGTCCTTTCATACAATAACAACAGATCATGATACCATACTGCTCGATTGCGGTCTTTTCCAGGGTAGAAGAAAAGAGGCGGAGGAAAAGAATCATGTGCTGCCGGTAAGTCCCAAAATTATAACGAACATAGTTTTGTCACACGCCCATATTGATCATTCGGGACGCTTACCACTGGTTACCTGGAAGGATTTTAACGGCCGCATTTTCTGTACCAGGGCTACGGCCCATGCCTGTGAGTATCTGCTGGAGGATTCGGCAAAAATACAGGAAGGCGATGCCTCTTATCTGAACTACAAAACCGCAAAACACTTTCTTGCCAAACTCAAAACCGGAAATGGAAAGAAGAAGGTGTCAAAAGATGAACTGCGGGATATCAAATCGCTGCTGAAGTCAGGTGCCCACAGGCTCAAAACCGAGGCGATTGGGAAGCTGCTGCGAAAACATCAGCTGGAAATTGTCAACCCTCTTTATACCATGGAGATGGCTGACGAGTCTCTCAAATATTTTCGTGGTGTGCCGTATGAACACCCGGTAACCATCGGTCATGATCTCACCTGTACTTTTTATGATGCGGGTCATATCCTTGGTTCGGCCATGTCGGTGATTCAGTACAGTGGCGGCGGGAAAACGAAAACTGTTTTGTACAGTGGGGATGTCGGTCGTTTTAATAAGCCGATAATTGAAGATCCGACACTCATTTTTGCTGAAGAGCACCGGGATATTGATCTAATGATAATGGAATCTACCTACGGCAACAGGTTGCACGATCCTGTTGTTGATATGAAGCCTCTATTGAAAAAGGTTCTCGATGAAACTTTTGAGAGGGGCGGCTCGGTAATTATTCCAAGTTTCGCCTATGGCCGTACCCAGGAACTGCTCTATTTTCTCCATGAACTTTACATTGCGGATGAAGTACAGCGTGTGCCTGTATATGTTGACAGCCCGCTGGCCACAAAGATTACCAATGTATTTGGAGAGCATCCTGAAACCTTTGATGAGGATACCCATGAGGCTTTCCTCGAAAGAGGGATGAATCCTTTTCAATTTGAAGAGCTCAAGTTTGTGCAGTCTGTTGAGGAATCTATCGCGCTCAACCGGGATACCCGCTCACATATTGTTCTCGCCGGTTCGGGAATGTGTGAGGGTGGGCGGGTTTTGCATCATCTCAGACATAAAATTCATGATAATCGCAATACCGTGCTTATTGTCGGATATATGGGGCAAAACACCTTTGGCCGACTTCTTCAGGATAAGGGGCAGAAATATGAAGCGGATGGACGCAGCGGGCCCCCTCCAAAAGTTCGCTTCTATAACAAGGAATACCCCCTGAATGCAAGAGTTGTTACCCTCGGCGGCTTCAGTGCCCATGGAGATAAAAATGAGTTGACCAGAGTGTTGAAAGAATCAAATCTCAGGATCAAGCAATTAGTCCTGGTTCATGGGGAAGAGCAGCAGTCGCTTGCCTTCTCAAAGTATCTCAAGGGTGAAGGGTTTGATGTTACGGTACCGTATCACGGTCAGAGTGTTGATCTTTAACCCTGATCTTGTGTTATAAGCGCTGAATGGTATAGAGATATGTTGGCAGTCTGCTTAAAATTTTTAACCGATTGAATGCAAAGAGTTTGGATCGCGATGGCCGGTCAAAGGCCAATGGGGAAAAATATACTGCGCCCTTAGGTTTTTTATGCTGCTGGCTGTCGCGTATTAGTTCTAGAATCTTCGGGTAATGGCCGGAGGGCAGGTTTTCGTCCATTATAAAATTTGAAGTTATTTCCACCGTTCCAAATTCCCGGTTAATTTCCTGGATGCGTTGGAATGCATCACGGACATTGCTTTCCTGTATCGGTTTTCCTAAATGATCAAGGGTAGCCTGGTCGGCAGATTCCAATCCAATGTTGATAAAAGTATTTCCCGGCAGTCTGTCCAACTCCCTGAATAATTCAGCGGGGGTACTAAGAAGAGAGTCGACCGATCCGAAGAAGAATGTATTGCTCCCCAGGATGTTTGACCTGTGTAACTGTAATATGTCTGAACTCTCTTCAACGGCATGGAGAATCAGTTTGTAGGTGACTCCAAGAGCGTCATGTTCGCCGAGAAAAATGCTGTTATAGTTCGCCAGATCTTTATCGAAAAGCAATTTAAGCTGGTTTAGCTGATCTGTTATCTCTGCCCTGCTCAGCTCAGTAAAGGGTGTACTGTTTTTTACTTTACAGAAACGACATTTATAGAGACATCCTCTTGATATTGTTAATGGAACAAGGTTGTAATCAACATGTCTTGCGTCAGGAGGAAGTACGGAAATCCTTCCACCTATGATCTCGAAAAGATTTTCTGCTTTTTTTTCGAGAGCTTGGGGAGTGTGGGGTAGAAAAATGTCCAATGGGTGTTGCAGACTCTTGGAATCGTACGGAGACTTAGAAAGTGGAGAAACAGAACCTTGCAGTTCCTGTAACATCGAATACCAGTTGTCAGTAAGATCCAAAACCTGGGGCAGGAGAAAGGGATTGCCCCCTAGGATGTTGTTTGTGGGGTAGGTGAAATTTGGCAGATAATATTCACCAGTAGCATCAAAAACCCCGGAATATCCACCTGTTGAATAATATACCCAATCATTTCCTATTGTTCGTTTGAGCCACTCATGGGGATGACTCCAGTTGTCTCCCTTCTTTTTTACCCTGATAATTTCATTATTTAGATTGAAGTGGAAGATAAATTCGTGAGTTTCAAGTTCACTATAATTGCCGTAGTGTACCGGGAAGCTCATTTTTAAAAATTTCCTGCTCCCCTTTTTGTTAAGGGTAAGGGAACAGTTGCATGAAGGCACAGGGCTGTTCATATTAATTCGGGTGAGACTTGTGATGCCTTTGTTCCATAAATAATCGATGAATCATTGGGTGCCCTGAAGGGATGGCGGATTATGGCTTCAACACCCCCTTCTGTCAGCATTCCTGCAATCTCCTCTTCCGAATAGGAACGCCCCCCAGTGTTGGCGAGCAGCATGTTTAGAGAGAAGAGTGCCGGAAATTGTGGCCCGTCTTTACTGTCGTTCAGGATAAAATCGTGGATGATGATTATACCACCCGGCTGCATGGCTGCCACTGTCATATTTATAATTTCCTGACATTGTTCTGTTGAATTGGAGTGCAGGATATGAGAGAGCCAGGCAGCATCATAGGGACCTCCCTTTATACTGTCGACGGTGAAATCCCCGCCTATAAAATCGATTCTATCGGTCATGCCGAACTTCTCTGCAGTTTTTTCGGCAAAGGGTTCTGTGGTCGGACGGTCGAAGATCACGGCTTTCAGTTCCGGGTTGGCCAGGCAGAAATGGATCGCGTAAGTGCCCGGTCCGCCACCAAGGTCAAGCAGACGCGAGCAACCTGTAAGGTCAATTTGTGCAGCGATCTCTGGAGCATTCCCCATGGCCATATTAAACATGCCCATAAGGAAACTTTCCCGCTCTACCTCCTCTCCATAAGAGCGTCTCTTTATTGAGTTTCCGGTTTTCACAGCCTGGTCAAGCTGGGCCCAGCCATCAAGAATATGGTGATGGTGGAGTATTATATGTCCCATATATCGAGGTGAACCGGCGACCAGAAGATCATTGGCCGGGTCACTGTTTCGGTAGAGGTTGTCTTCCTTGACGACCAGGTTCATGGCAGCCAGAGCATCAAGCACCAGGCTTGTAGCCCGCGCATCACTCTGCAATGCTTCTGCAACTTTATCAGCAGAAAAGGCTCCATCAGCTAATGCTGTAAAAATCCCTAAGCGAACCGCAGCCTGCAGGGTGCAACCCTGCCAGTAGGCTCCTGATGTTTCGAGTAATGTTCCTGGATTCCATTCTCTTTTCATATTTATCTGTCTCCAATGTTGAAGGTGTTGTAAAAACTTTCCTGATTACGTATGAAACTC
>DEIL01000318.1:4394-5722 GCA_002352445.1 Desulfobulbaceae bacterium UBA2775 | reverse complement strand
CCTCACCTGCTTAAGTAAAAGAGCTGCCTCTCTTCTCAGGCTGATTCGCATCCCATCTATTCGAGGCCTGTCCTGCTGTCCTTTGCGGTATTCCCCGAGGCGCTGATGAAAGTCGTCGACGAGATCAGCCTGGTTCAGGAACTCTTTATTAAAGGTCACAGCTTTACGGTTGTCTCTGATCTGTTGAAGCCTGTTGGAATCTCTCAGCAGCTGCGAACTCGCCTCACGGGTTATCTGGCCAACCTGCTGGTGCCTCTCAGCAAAATCCGGGGGCAGCAGGGTCACTTTTCCAAGGTTTTGCAACTGGTCCTGTCGAGTTTTTAGAGATGCGAGCTCAGGGATGGCCTGCCCCAATCGTTCTAATCGTTGCAACTCCTTGTGGTTGTTATTCCGTTCTTTTTCAAGGCTGGTCCGTTCCCTGTCGGCACGTTGTAAAGCCTTTTGATGATTTTCCCAGTCCCTGGAAGAAAGGTTGGCAAGCTTTGCCTCTTTCTTCAGCTCTTTGAACCGTTTAAGGGCCCTGTTGATTTCCGGCAATTGCCCTGCTGATTTAAACAGGTCGGCAGCTTCTTTTTCAAGCTGGTCAATCACTTCTCTTAGAGAGGTAATCCCTGCCCCGGAAGCAAACAGGGCCTGACCCACTTCTCCCTTCTGGGCAAGAATTTCCTCACCACCCCGAATGAGGGTGGCATGATCAATGCCGTAGAGGGAATCAAAAATCTCAGGTTCCACCCCGTGGAGGAAAGGGGCAAGTTTCCCGGGTTCCAGTTGATTTCCTTTATCATCAATGATATCACCGATACGCTTTTTCCGACGCTGAAAGCTGATTTTATCACCACTGCTGTTTTCAAGACAGCCGCCGACCAGCAGTTGGCTATAGCTATGGAAAAAATCATCGGGCGTTTGCTGTGGAAAACCATACAATAAGGCTTTGAGTGCTCGGAGAGCACTGCTTTTACCAGCTTCGTTTGGTCCGAAAATGATATGGAGGCCCGGATCTTTGTGGTTAAATTCCAGGGTTTGTCCAGTGAAAGGACCAAAGGCTGTCAGATCGAGCCGTTTCAGCTTCATCTGTTCCCTCCATGGTGAAGGAGCCTGGAAGTCAACAGTTCTGCTACCTGGGTTCGCAGCTCTGTCATTTTTTCAGAAGATATATCTGGAAAGGACTCACTACCGGCGTGGATTTCTACAGGTAATTTGTTCTTCAGGATAGTCAGTTCCGGCACCAGTTTCAGCAGGGTCTCACCATCCAGTTCCTGCTTTTGAATGGACTGCAGCAGGCCGGCAACAGGCGTATCCTCGTCGATAATTTCTTTAAAGCTTACCTT
>DEIL01000318.1:0-4261 GCA_002352445.1 Desulfobulbaceae bacterium UBA2775 | reverse complement strand
TGCCAGATCCAGCTCCTGCTCAAATCCCTGTCGAACAGCTCCATAAATGGAGTCTGTTGTTTCACATTCAGACAGATCCACCCGGCAGATGGACCAGCGCAGTACATCCAGATTCCTCTGCTCAATTTGGATGATATGGCCATCCTCCACCGTTACCAGGGTAGCACCCTTGGCCCCGGTTTCTTTTATATGGCGACCCTGGATATTCCCCGGGAAAATGATCAGGGGATCTTCAGATACAATTTCACGTTTGTGGACATGGCCCAGGGCCCAGTAGTCATAGCCTTTGGATTTCAGATCATCGACACTGCATGGTGCATAATCTTCATGCCCTTCACGGCCGGTCAGGGAACTATGCAGCATGCCGATATTGAAAGAGTGGGGATCATGCTGCGGGTAGTGTGTTGCCAGGTTTTCAGTGACAGCGCGGGAAGAATAACTCTGGCCGTGGATGCTCACCTTGAGACCCTCAATATTTATCGATTGGGGTTGTTGAGGGGAGAAGAGTGTTACATTTTCAGGAAGGGGCATGGCCCTGGTAATCTGACTGGCCGCATCGTGATTACCGGAAACGATAAATACCTTGATGCCGGACCTGTTCAGCCTGCCCATCCGGCCCGTGAAAAAGAGTCCGGTATTGTAATCCTTCCAGTCGCCATCATAAAGATCACCGGCAATTAATACAAAATCAACTTCTTCCCCAATGGCCAGGTCGATCAAATTATCAAATGCCCGCCTTGTTGCTCCCCGAATCTGGTCAACGGGGGCATCCTCATGGGCTTCCAACCCTTTTAATGGGCTGTCAAGATGTATGTCTGCCGTATGGAGAAAGCGAATCATTGTTTAAGTGCAGTCAGAATGATGATAGTTGAGGTGCAGAATGTTCATGAATAATCCTGGTCAGCCAAGAATCTTAATAAGAAAAAGGCTCAGCCAGGGGAAATAGGTGATAATCAGCAGGGTTATCACGAGCAGGCCGAGAAACGGCAGAGTTGAGCGATAGAGTTCGGCAATCGGTCTTTCAAAACGGTATGAGGCGAGAAAGAGGTTCAATCCTACCGGCGGTGTGCAGTAGCCTATCTGCAGATTGGTGAGAAAGATGATCCCCAGATGGACCGGGTCGATGCCGTAACCAATTGCGATGGGCAGAATGAGTGGTACTATCAGCACCAGGGCGGAAAAGATATCAAGCATTGCTCCAACGATAAGGAGGAAGATGTTAAGAAGGAGCAGAAAGGTATATTTGCTGTCAATATATGTCTGGATATACTCAAAAAGTCGTGTCGGGACTTCCTGGTCGATAAGATAATTGGTGGATGCCATCGAGGCGGCAAGGATGACCAGGATTCCGCCGAAAAGAACCATTGATTTGGACATGATTCCCGGCAGGGCTTTGAAGGGAATATCTCTGTGAATACACATCTCTACAATAAGGACGTAAAATGCTGTAACGGCAGCAGCCTCACTGGGAACAAAGATGCCGCCATATATACCCCCCAGCAGGATAACGGGAAGGGGCAACTCCCAGGCGATTTCACGTAAACCCTCCAGCATCTCCCTTGGGGAGTAGCTTTTTTTCCTCACTGTCCGACTGCTTTCTCTGGTCATGGAATACCCTGCAAGGAGGATGAGCATGAGCGTTCCCGGCAGGATTCCGGCGAGAAAGAGATGATCTATCCTGGATTCCGCAATCACACCATAGAGTATCAGGGGCAGGCTGGGAGGAAAGAGGAGCCCGAGGCTGCCGGATGAGGTGATCAGTCCCATGGAAAAACGGTCGGAATAGCCGTCCTTTAAAAGCGCGGGCAACAGCAGGCCACCAAGGGCGAATATGGTCACCCCGGATGCTCCGGTAAAGGCGGTGAAAAGGGCACAGACCAGAAGGGTGATCACTGCCAGTCCGCCGGGCAGCCAGCCGAGAAAAATGCGCGAAAACTTTAATATGCGCAGGGGAGCCCTACTTTCAGAAAGAAGGATACCGGCAAAGATAAAAAGCGGCAGGGAAACGAGCAGTGGAGTATCGGCCAGTCGTGACATTTCGATAATGACTACTGAAATATCGATTTCTGCTGCGTAGAAAGAGAGCAGGGCCAGGGCCGAGATTACTAGAAAAAGAGGGGCTCGCAACAGGGCCAGAATCAGGGTGACAACTTTAAGAATGTTCATTGATTTTGGGACCCGTTTGGCGGGAGAGAGCGGAAGCGATCGAAAAGATCGACGATAAATCTTATTCCATACCTGAGGGTCATTAGACCAAAAGTGATGGGAAAGATGATATTCCAGACCCAGACAGGCAGTGAAAGCAGGTCGGTCCCTCCAAACTCGATCTCATTTTTGATAAAGATCCATGCAGCCAGACTCAATCCGGCTGTGGTAATTGTGCAAAAGAGATCGGTGACCAGAGTAATCCACGGCTGGGCCGATTCCGGCAAAAGGTAGGTTGAGAAATCAAGAGCAATATGCTTCCTCTGTTCGGTGGCCTTCAGCGCTCCCAGAAGTCCGCACCAGAGCACAAGATAACGCAATAATGGCTCGGCCCACAGCAGGCCGCTTGAAAGAACAGTCCGCATAAAAATCTGTACACAGGCAAGGCTGAGCATGAATGTGAGGAGGAGACAGAGGAGTATATCTTCACCTCGCTCCAGCTGCCTCAAAATTGGCTGAGTAGAGTGGTGGTTTTCGCTCAACTGTCCTTTCCTTCCTGCTCTTTTCGGAACTCTTCCAGAAGTTGAATGGTCTTCTGGTAAATCTCAGGCGAAAAGGCGCTTTTAACAAGAGTCTTTATTGAGAGATCCCGGCCTTCCTGCAACTGCCGGACAGTGTCAGCGTCTGCTTTGACAAAATCGACTCCCCTGTCACTGAGAACCTGCCTGGAGTCGTGGTTACTTATCCGTGTTTTTTCGAGTAGAACAGGGAAATGTTTTGCAGCTGTAGCATGGATCAGCTCTTTGTATTTATCCGGTAATTGACCAAATTTTTTGCCATCCAGGAGAAAGACACCATAAGCGTAACCATACGGCATGTCGGTAATATACTTTGCTTTTGTAAACCATTGCAGGATGATTGAGCCGTAAAATGAGTTATATACGGTATCGACCAGGCCACTTTGCAAAGAAGAGAGAACGTCAGGAATGGATAACTGTACCGGACTTATGCCGAGTGTGGTGAGCAGGGCTCCCGATACAGGGTCACCGGAAGGGATCCAGTTTGTTGAATTTTTCAGAGCAGCAATGGTATCCACCGGTTTTGTAGACATGGGATAGATAAAACCAACCTCTGTCATTGAGATCAATTCAAGCTTCTTTTCCCGAAACCGTTCTATGAAGGTGGGCAGCAGTCCTTGTATTACGTAGTCAACTTCAGCATAAGATTTGAAAAGAAAGGGTACCCCTACTACACGAAAGTCGGGAACAATCTTCCCTATGCCGGTCATGGTGAAGCCTCCGCCGTGAAGCTGGCCGACCCGTATCTTTCTGTACATCGCCTGATCGTCTCCCATCACTCCTCCGGAATAGCTCCGGAAACCAACTTCTCCATTGGTTTTGTCCTTGACCTCGGCAGCAAATTTATCAAACTGCTGGGCCCAAACCGAGCCGCTTGGCGCAAGGCTGCCTATTTTGAAGAGATATTTGGTTTTTGCCTGGGCTCCATTGCTGCTTATCAGCAGTATGACGAGTGCAGTAAATATCAGGGAAACTAAACGTTGCATATGGTCTCACCAAGGTTACGACTTAGTGAGTGCATGTCTATAAATGGCCTTTTTACTCTAACTATTCGTTGCTCTCAAAATTTAATCCTCGACATATGAAATATATGCCTGCGGTTAAATTTATCGAGCGTCTCTATTTAGAGTAAAAATCTCATCTATGGACAGACACTCTAGTGAACATTATGCCATATTAGCAAATGTGGTTATCACTCATTGATGGCGTCGTAAAAACTCTCCATCTACTTCGTTGCTGTAAATTTTCTATCATTGCGACGTACCCTAGTACGCCGAAATAATAGAAAATTTACGCGCCTCGCATATGAAGTTTTTTTACTTAATCATCTAACATCTAGGGTTTTTACGAGTTCATCAGTCATTAGCAATAAGCACTTAGCTTAAAGCCAGCAGCTAATGGCTAGAAGCTAAAGGTAGTTACAGCTGATGGAATCGTAAAAACCCAAATATTTCGCCATTCCGTCATTCCCGCGTGGGCGGGAATCCAGTTATTTCAATAGGTTCTGGATTCCCGCCTGCGCGGGAATGACGGAGCAG
>DEIL01000092.1:5689-30468 GCA_002352445.1 Desulfobulbaceae bacterium UBA2775 | reverse complement strand
TAATACCATTTACCTTCAGAGGTGAAACGCGGAACCCTGCTGTTGGTGAAGATCGCCTTGCCGCCGGGTAAACGAATCTGACCGCCATGGGTATGGCCACAGAGGTAGAGATATGGAGAAAAGTTTTCTGCGCTCTTATAGGCCTCGGGTGAATGGGCCAGAAAAATCTTAAAAGCATCAACCGGCACATGGCGAAAAGCCCGTTCCGCATCGTCCATCTTGTAATAGTGAGGGTCATCCACACCTGCTACCCAGAGCTGCTCACCGCCCTTTTCGATTGACCAGGAGTCATTAATAAGCATAATAACCCCGGCCTCCTCAAGATCCGGGGTCATCTCTATGCAGTCATGATTTCCCAAAACACCCAGGATACCATGGCGCGACCGGATATACGGCAAAAGTCGGCGTAATTCCCTGAGGCATGGACTCACAGGGCCATAGGTTTCCATACGAATATCGCCGCCGATAAGACAGAGGTCAACCTCAAGGTCTCTGACCTGATCAATAATCCTCTCCGTCAACCCCTCCAACCCATCCAGGTGCAGATCGGTAAGCAGGAGTATGCGAAACCGATCAAAAGACCTGGGTAAAGTTGGGAAGGTGAACGAAGTCTCTTTCACTTGAACAGCAAGGGTATTTTGCAGCCCCTGCTCATAGGTTCCTGTCAACCGGAAGAACCAGGCAACAAACATCCGGTTCGACAGAAAACTGGTAAGATTGAGCAGAGAGTGCCAGCGGGCCAAGGGTTGGTGGCAGGCCCGCCATTCACGTAATCGAACAGTAGATCTGATTACACGGGGATAATTTTCCAGTGGCGGTCGATAAATAATATAATGCCAGAAATGAGATCCCCGGTAGGCCAGGAATGTAAAGAAAAGGAGTATCACAATTATATTGCCCGGGGACAGGCGGAGGAAAGAATTGAGGAACAGAAGGGGAAAGGCGGATTCAAAGAATTGATCCAGGCCAAATCTATCCTTGCCGCTGGGGGTGTCGAGACGACGCTTGATAAAACTGGTTAACATATCTCCAGCCATTGCCAGAAAAGCTGCAATGGCGGTGACCTTCCAGGATAGACCAAGAATGGGAGAGACGGCGGCGCCTCCCAGGATACTGATCAGCAGGCCGCGGATGGTCTTGTGACTGCCCAGGATCGGTCGCCCATCAAACCAGAGTCTGCCACCATCCACCGGTCGATTAAACCGTTCGCCCCAGATCATATTTGCCAGAGGAGGCAAACCATTGACCCATAAGAGAAACAGGATAACTTTTGCAGCGACAATCACTGCATTTCTCCTTCAATTAAGCATCTTAAGAATTATCTCTGAACTAACCCGCACTTCTCATGAAATGTCAGACTGTATCAGCCTCAGAGTATGGCTGTCAAGATAAGTCAGCAAAAACTACAGGACCATGGTAATGTTACCTTGCAATCATACTCACAGGTGATGAACTCGCAGAAAGTCATTTCAGACGTCATTCTGGAGGTGAAAAATGAACATGGAAAAACACCATAAGGTCTCGATCTGGTATTTCATTATCGGTATCTGGATCGTCTTGATCCTGCAAAATTATCTGGCATCAACACATACCATAACAACAATTCCTTACAGCCAGTTTCTCCAGCAACTCAAAAAAGGTAAGATAGTTGAGGTATCTATTACCGAGAATCAAATAAAAGGACGAATGCAATCGGAGACAGGTGCTGAAAAAGAGCTGCATTTCCGTACCATCAGGGTTGATCCTGAGACCTCCGAACTGCTGGATAAATATAACGTCAATTATTCCGCTACCATTGAATCAACATTTTTTCGAGATCTTCTGTCATGGATAGTTCCGGTTCTTCTTTTTGTAGGAATCTGGTTCTTTCTCATGAAGCGTCTTAGTGCTCAGCAGCCCGGTTTTATGACCCTTGGTAAAAATAAGGCCAAAGTGCATAAACAGGAGGATGTGGACGTCAGCTTTGAAGATGTGGCTGGAGTGGACGAGGCCGTGGCAGAACTTGTGGAAATTATCGATTTCCTGAAAAACCCTGAAAAATATCTTGAATTCGGTGGTTCCCTGCCAAAGGGTGTACTTCTGGTCGGCCCTCCAGGTACAGGAAAAACACTTCTGGCCAAGGCAGTTGCCGGTGAAAGTCAGGTTCCCTTTTTCAGTATCAGCGGCTCTGAATTTGTTGAACTCTTTGTCGGTATGGGGGCTGCCCGGGTACGGGATCTCTTTGATCAGGCCAATGCCAATGCGCCCTGTATTGTATTTATTGATGAACTGGACGCTCTCGGCAAAGCCCGGGGCTTTGGTGGAGTTCCCGGGCATGATGAGCGGGAACAGACTTTAAATCAGCTCCTGGTTGAGATGGACGGCTTCGATCCCAATGTTGGTGTTATCCTGATGGCCGCCACCAACCGCCCGGAAGTACTTGACCCTGCTCTCTTGAGACCAGGTCGCTTCGACCGCCAGGTTCTCGTCGATCGGCCCGACAAACAGGGCCGTATTGCAATCCTGCAGGTGCATCTCAAAAAAATAAAGAAACTTGGCGATATTGATGTACAAGAACTTGCCAATATGACTCCGGGGATGGTGGGAGCCGACCTGGCCAACCTGGTCAATGAGGCTGCTCTATTAACAGTACGGGCAGGAAAACAAAAAGTGGAAAAAGATCAGTTTGAGGAGGCTGTCGAACGCGTTGTTGCCGGACTTGAAAAAAAGAACAGACTGATCAACCCGAAAGAACGGAAAATCGTCGCCTACCACGAGTTGGGCCACGCTCTCGTTGCCCTTTCTCTACCAGGGACTGATCCGGTGAAAAAAATAACTATTGTACCCCGGGGCATTGCAGCCCTTGGCTACACCATGCAGGTTCCCACCGAAGATCGTTTTCTTATGATGAGAACCGAACTGCTGGCGAAAATTGCCTCACTGCTCGGCGGTAGAGCTGCCGAAGAAATGATTTTTAAAGATATCTCCACCGGGGCCCATAATGACCTGGCCAAGGCCACCGACATTGCCCGCAGCATGGTCACTGAATATGGAATGAGTGAAAAAGCTGGACAGGTCTATTATAAGAGTGAACCACAAGCCATCTTCCTGCAGGCTGGACAAAAGCGTACCGCAACGGGTGAATACAGTGATGAAACAGCACGACTCATTGATGACGAGGTACGCAATATCATAGACCAGCAGTATACAGTTGCAATGAAACTTCTGGGCAAGAAGAGAGATATTCTTGAAGAAGCGGCAACGGAACTACTGGAAAAAGAAAAAATCGATGGAAGTTATCTCGAAGAACTGATCAAACACAAAGGGAATGAAAAACCGTTAGAAGGTGAGCAAATAATTCCTTCATAGTCTTAACAGCAAAAAAAGCATGCAGAGGCAAAGTAGAAGATAAGACAGCCCTACCACCTTCCATCTTCCCATGATTTTTTCCGATCTTCTCAGTTGTGGCACAAATCCGGACAGGTAAGAGATAAATCTGCCCTGTTGTGTAGTTTGCCATTCTTTTTCCTGCAAAAGGTTCCCAAATCTAAACAAAACAATATCAAAAATAGTTTGTTTTTTTACATCATCAAGGGTCTGTTTTTCCCTGATAAAGAATCGACGCCATGCCAGGAACAATAGACAGCCCCCCGCCACAGGCCAAAGAGCCTGCCAGAATTTTGTCCAGGACAGAGAATTGCTTACAAAAAACCCGGCGGCAGGCCACAGCCAGAGAGTTATAGCTGTGGCAATAAAACTGACAGTGAAAATTATGCCACTTCCAGCTCTCTCTGAATTGCCCCTCTTTTCCGTATCCCTGAGCAAACAAATAAAATGAAGCATGAGCATAGTTGTACCCATCGCTGTTATGGGCAGGAAAAAGGTGCTCAGTCCATACCAGGGTTCACCGAGGGTTACGGTCAATTGCTTGAATGCACTTTTGGCTATTGCACCGCCGGTTAACGGCAGACCTGCCAGAGCCAGAGCAGGCAGCAGGATAGCTGACACCTGCAGATGCGACAAGATCCTGCCTCGACTTGCAGCTAAGTCATAACCAAAGAACAGACTGCTTTTAGTCAGGGAATGATGTACGACATACAGAATGAGAACCGGAGTGGCATGGAGCCCGGCCTCATGATCAACAAGCCCCAGGCCGAAAATGACGGTTATCAGTCCCATCTGGCTGATGCTTGAACAACCGAGCACAGCTCCCGCCTGTTTATGATACAGACCAGTGATAACTCCATAAACCGCGGCAAGTGCCCCGGCAGCAATAAAGAACAGGCCCCCTTGAGGGTAGGATGTCAGACCGAGGGGTAGGAAACGCAACCAGCCCAGAATACCTGCATTGACCATAGCTCCTGCAAGAGCCGCCGCCGCAGGGATGGGCGCTTCCTGATAAGCCGGCACCATCCAACCATGGAGAGGCAGAGCACCGATTTTAACACCAAAGCCGATAAACAAGAGTGCAAATACCAGAGGCTGATGAACAGCTCCTGCAATATCATCAATGGCAAGACTCCCGGTGCTGTATACCAAGATGATCAGCGCAGTGAACAGGGCAACTTCACCAATCATTACCAGAACGAGATAGATTCTCCCGGCTTTCCTGGCTTTTTCTGTCCCTTTCTGAATTATCAGACCATAAGCGGCAAAACTCATCAGGGCAAAGAAGAGATAGTAACCAAGCAGACCACGGGCGAGAATGAGTCCGAAGTTTCCACACATACTGGTTAGAAAGAAAAAAAGATACTGTGTCTGATTCCGGTTATGTTTCAGCATGCTCCGGCTGCTGAAGCTGGCGAGAAGCCAGATGAACCCAGAGAGACAGAGAAAAATACGGCCAATTTCATCCAGACCCATTCGACCGCCCATAAAAAACCAGCCAATTTCTGCGACCAGACCAACCGGTGCTGTCATGGCAACAACTAAGGCAGGTACAGCTGCCAGAGGGAGGAAATGTACAACTGTTTTCTTCATCGGTGTACAGCAAGCTGCTGCCATTAGCAGAGGTGTTCCTGCCACCAATGACAGGAATAAAGCATGGCCCATAGCCTGAAGCTCAGCGGAAATCACAGGGTGTACCCCCTGACAATGAACCGGACCCAGGCTAACGGGCTGACCTGAGCATTAGCCACTACCCCGGCGGCTATGACGATGAAAGCAGTAATAAGGGGCGGTACAAGCAGCATTAGACGAGTCTCAAAGCGACCGATGTACTGCTCTTCAGGCCACGGTTCCTGCTGTTTGCCAAACCATGCTCTGGTGAGGATGGGCAGGAAATAACAAGCGTTGAGAAGGCTGCTCACCGCCAAGACAGCCACCACCCACCAATTACCGGCAGCCAGCCCACCAAGGCCAAGATACCATTTGCTGACAAAACCCACAGTGGGCGGGATACCGATCATGCCGAGGGCGCCGACGGAAAAGGCTGCCATGGTAAACGGCATCCGACGGGCTACGCCATTCATCTCACTGATACGATGGATGCCAAGGGTTTCTGCGAGATTGCCGGCACAGAAGAACAGAGTTATTTTCATCAACCCCTGGTGAACGAGATGGACAAGACCGCCAATGACAGCAAGCGGCTGGTCAGCCAGACTCATGCCCAGAGCAATATAAGATACCTGGCTGATGGTGGAAAAGGCAAGCCGTCGCTTGAGGTCATCCTGCTGCAGTGCACGGATAGAACCGTAGAGTATGGTGATGGAGGCAACACCACCGAGCAGGGGCAAAACTCCGAGAAGCAGCAGATTTTGAGGGCCGTATACATCAAGAACTATACGAATAATACCAAAGGCCCCGGCCTTAACCACTGCCACTGCATGGAGCAGGGCACTCACCGGTGCAGGCGCCACCATGGCCTGGGGCAGCCAGCCGTGCAGAGGGACAAGCGCTGCTTTAACTCCGACGCCGATTATCAGCAGGATAAAAATTAAAATCAGGGCAGCACCATGGGATTCAATAAATGAAGAAGGAAATCCTGCTGCTGAAAAATCAACAGGTCCGACAATGGTCTGCAGTGAGACCACAGCAAAGAGAAAGGCTGCACCGCCACTAAAGGCATAGATAAGGTAATTGCCGCCAGCCCGCTGGGATTTTTCTGTACCCCGATGGATAACCAGCGGATAGGTGGTCAACGTGAGCATTTCGTAAAAGAGGAGAAAGGTGACCAGGTTTCCAGCCAGAGCAATGCCAATGGTTACGGTTACACAGAGGCTGAAGTAGCCGAAAAAATGGCTGCGGTTAGGAGAACCTTCAAGGTAGCCCACAGCATAGACTGTAGTCAGCAGCCAGAGCACACTGGACAGGGTGGCAAAGAGGGCCGACAGAGGATCTCCATTTAACAGCAGCTCCACACCTGGGATAATTGACAGTCGAATTTCAAAAATATGACCAAAATATACCCCGATATCCATAATCAGAACCAATGCTATCTTAGCGATTGATCCGCAAATATTGAGTACAGTGCGCAACCGATGTTTTTCCTCGGGCAGGCCAAAGATGATGATACCGGGGATAAACGAGCTGAGCAGTATGGACACCAGAAGCCATTGTCCCCAGTTCATGGCAGTCCTCCAACAAAGACCTGTGCAAGTGTGGTAGTGCCATGGACAAGAATGTGCAGGGGCCAGGATGCGGCCAGGCCGAGAAAAAGGGAGATTAAGGCAAGAGCCAGGGCTGGCCATTCCAGCAGCCGAAAGTGGGGCTCAGACTTTTTTAATGAAAATCCTTCAGGAATAACAAAGAGGCGGGACATAACCCGAAACACATAAATCGATGCCAGCAAACTGCCGGTAATTACTACCAGCGCCCACCACCACTGCGAAGACCCCAGTGACGCAGTGAGCAGCAGCCATTTACCGACAAAACCGCCCGAGGGTGGCAGCCCCATGAGGCTGACCCCGGCAATACCATAGGCAAAAACGGTGATCGGCAGACTGGCTCTGACCCCGCTTAAATCTTTGATTCGATCGTGGCCAAGGTGTAGAAAGACAGTTCCTGCTGCCATAAACATAGCCGACTTTGCACAGGCATGTGCCAGAGCAATAAAGATAACGATGCTCCAGACTGGTATCCCTCCATCAACCCTGGCCAGGGGAAAAGCTATGAACAGATAGCCAAGTTGGGACACGGTGGAATAGGCCACCATCAACTTCAACCTGTGCTGGCGTATGGCCTGTACCGCACCCCAGAGAACTGCAACTGCACCCAGAGTTCCCATAAAATTTAGTGTCGGCTGTGTAATAGTGGATGGAAATATTTCAAACCAGAACCTGAATAACATATAAAATGATCCTTTTACCACCAGGGCGGAAAGGATGGCGCTTACCGGAGCAAGAGCATTGGCATGGGCTGGAGGCAACCAGAAATGAAGGGGAAACAAGGCGGTTTTCAGTAGCAGCCCGACACTCATCAGAACCAGGGCGGTACGTATACCCAACCCATTGGCGGCTAAATTTTGTAATAACCCCAGGTCCAGCACTCCGTTTGACCTGTAAAGAAACACAATCCCAAACAGGTAGGTCAGTGATCCCAGCAGACTGACAAGCAGATAGCGAAATGATGCAAGCAGGGAGGCAGGTTTCCCCGAAAGAGCTGCCAGTGATGCGGCGGAGATCCCAATAAGCTCGAGGGTTACATAGACATTAAAAACATCGTTTGAAAGAAATAAGCCATTTAAACCGGCCAGCAATAACATCCAGAGAGGCCAGAAGTAGCGTTGCTGCCGCTGGTGGCGGCCGGCACGCCTGGGGTCAGAGATACGATAGGAGAAATATCCCCTGGCATACAGGGTAATGGCAAGACCCGTGACTGCAGTCATCAACAACATAAGCAGAGCAGGACCATCGGTTCGCAGAGTGATGCCAAGGGGTGGCTGCCAACCGCCCATATGGCAGCGCATGGGACCAAAGACAAGGAGTTGGCCAGTCAGAAGACAGACGACAAGGAGGTTAGTCAGAGCAGCAGCCAGGGCGATGGCAAAGGTTCTGTGGCTGAACAGGAAACAGAGAAGACCGGCTATCAGTGGCAAAATGACAGGACAGACCATCCATGCCGGAGAACTGAATTGAAAAACAGTCACCGGATTGATTCCTCTGGAACCTCTCCCTGTTGCTTCCTCCCCGGCAGAGATGAGTTCGATGTTTCCTGTATTCGGCAGGCCAGGATCAGGGCAAGGGCAGTAACACTTACCGAAACCACAATACCGGTTAGTACCATAGCATGGGGTACAGGGTCGATTTCGCCCTCACCCAAAGGGATGTAAGCGGTGGCAACAAGTATCAGAAAAACCCCGGTGGACATGACATTGACTGCCAGGATCTTCCGTAGCGGATGAGAATGAATAATCAAGGTAAAAAATCCCATGCCAAAGAGTATCAGCCCGGTCAGGCTGTATATAAGGGTGGTGATCATGGATTGTTTTTCCAAATAGATTCTTTGTCAGGGCGGCCACCGGCGAAGAGCAATGCCAGAGTAAGACCGATGGAAACGGCACAACCAGTCTCAACAAGTAGAATCATCCAGCCGCCGGCTCCTTTGGGATAGCCAAGAAGATCACCGGTAATAAAAAGGCAAAAAAGAGCTGTCCCTGTAAAAAGCAGTGGTCCAAGCACCAGACCGATACGGAGCGACAGGACCGGGATAGTTCGTAGTCCGGGCAATTCGGTTACCAGTACCAGAACCCCTGCTGCGCCGAGAATTGCGCCGCCCTGGAATGCTCCTCCTGCCAGATGGCTGCCCTGCCATACAAGATAAGCGGCAACCAAACACATTACAGGAGCAAGCAGCCGAACGGCTCCCATCTGCACCGGGCTTATCTCTGATCCCTGTACAGGGAAAAAAGCCTCTGTCAAAGACCAGGTGCCAATGACGGCAAGCAGCAGCACCATGACCTCCAGCAGGGTGTCATAGCCACGAAAATTGAGCAGTACTGCTGTTACCGGACTTTCCACTCCACTGTACTCCTGCATTTGAGCAACAGCGTCTGTAAGTACGGGCTTGCTTCCGGGCGTAGACCAGATAATATAACCAAGCAGCATAACCATGCAGATAACAAGAAGTAGGAGCAGCCGTTGAAAACCATCGAGCCGTTTGTGACTTTTTCCGGTTCTACTCATCAACTTTTACCTCTTCTCGTCGCTGTCAAGCCTTCGTTCACCTTTACGGGGTCGGTTCATCCGCCTGAGGGCGGAGAGAAAAAGCGGGCCTGTCAACCCGGCACCGAGAGCAGCTTCGGCCAGCGCCACATCAGGTGCCCGCATCCTTACCCAGGCTAAAGCCATCAACAGTCCAAAGGAAATAAACAGTACAACCGCCTTAAAGATATCTTCGGTACCCAGCAGATGCCAGGCAATCCACACCATTGACAATACCAGCACAATGTCAAAGATGGTGAAAATGAAATAGCTCATCATCGTGTCCATGGTTGAATATTTTTCTGCATGGCGCTTCGGGCTATAAGGTGGCAGGAGGCGGAACTAGCAATCAGCACCAGCAGCCAGATAAGTAAAAGCTTTGCCGTTACAGCCCAACTGCCGGATTGGAGGGCCAGGCCGCTGACAACGAAGCCTAATCCGACATTATCTGCCTTGGTCAACGCATGCAGCCGGGTATAAATGTCTGGAAAGCGAATCAACCCCACGGTGCCGGAGAGAAAAAACGACAAACCGAGGAGGATAAGCACAGTGCCGCTATGGTATAGGATGTCCATGTTTTTTTTTTCCGGAACCATGCCAGGTGCGACGGATAAAGGTCATGGTGGTCAGTGCTGCCAAAAGGGCAAAGACCAGGGCAATGTCAAGCAAAACCGGGTTGCCCATTCCCGTACCCAGCAGCAGCAGGATAGCTACGCCGCAGGTGCCGAACAACTGTGCCGTCACCATTCGGTCAGCGGCAGTTGGCCCCCTCAGTATGCGAAACATACCAACGACAATGGCGGGGAGTAAAATCAAAGCAAAGGTAGTATGCATCCAGCTCATGAGCTGTTCCTTTTTCCCGGTGAAATGCGCATCAGGGCGGCAATATGGTATTCCAGGCCCTGGATATTTGCCCAAATCGGCAACCCCCGGTCAAGGGTGTGAATGGTCACGCTGTTTCCATGCAGCTCGGCGCTCAATGTGCCGGGAAGCAGGCTGATGGTATTTGCAAAAAGAATCCTGGCTGATCCCTCCGACAGAAAAGTAGTATAAGAGACCAGTCCCGGATCGAGAAGTTGACGGGAAGAGAGGGCACGCCGCATAACATCGATACCTCCATGGAGCGATTGGCGCAGAAAAAACGGAATAAAACGGAAGACCCCGGCCAGACTTACCTGATACTGAGAAGGGGGAGCCAGCATGAGACTGAGACCTGAGGCGATCAGCACAGCAGGCACACCGACCACCCAACTTGTGATGTCAACTCCGGTCAGAGTAAACCAGACTGAGGAAAAGAAAAAGATGCGGAGAAAAAAGCGCCGACTGAAGTTAATCATTTCTTTTTCTGTTTAAATTTCTGGAGATTTCTGGCAAAGCTGTACAACCGCCTTTCAACCAGCCCATTGAAGGAGTCTTTTTCAAAAACATCGTCATCCCCTCTTTTTCCTGCCTTCATTCCTGTCAGCAGTTCGAGGGCATCATCTACCGTATCAATACTATAGAGGTGAAACTGCTTTGCATCAATCGCCTCCAGCACCGATTTCTTCAGCATCAGGTGTCTTCTGTTGACAGCAGGAATGATCACTCCCTGATCTCCGCTGAGACCACGATGACGGCAAATATCAAAAAAACCTTCAATTTTTTCATTTACCCCGCCGATAGCCTGTACCTGGCCAAATTGACTGATGGAGCCGGTTATAGCCATATTTTGTTTAATGGGAACTTCCGCCAGTGAAGAAAGCAGAGCACAGAGCTCTGCACAGGAGGCACTGTCTCCGTCAACACCGCCGTAGGATTGTTCAAAGACCAGGCTGGCACGAAGACTCAGTGGAATAGTACGGGCATAGCAGGAGCTGAGATAAGCCCCCAGGATCAAGACTCCCTTTGAATGCAAGGCACCGCCAAGCTTCACTTCCCGCTCAATATCGACAAGTTTGCTGTTTCCAGGTCGTGTCTGGGCAGTAATTCTGGTGGGCAGACCGAACATACTCTTGCCCAGCGCCATTACTGAAAGGCCGTTAACCTGGCCTACCCTGCTGCCGGAGGTCTCTATGCCACGGATACCTTCATGAATACTCTCCTGTATCCTGTCTTTTACCCGGTCACTCCTCCTTTTTACGGCCGTAATTGCGTCGTCAATCACCTCACCACCAATGCATTCCTTTTTTTCTTTTCGAGCCAGATAGTCGGCCTCTTGAAGGAGATCCACAAAACCGCTTAGATGAAGAGATAACTTTTCCCGATCCCCGGCCTCCCGTGCTGCCTGCTCGATAACCTTTGCTACTGCCTGGCGATGCAGAGGAAGCAGTCCTTTACTGCTGGTAAGGTTGGCGAGGAGAGAAGCGTAAAGTTGTTGATTCTCCTCGTTCCGCACCATTGTATGCTCAAAATCCGCCTGAACTTTGAAGAGGGTTTGAAATTCAGGATCATAGGCACTGAGGAGATAGTAGAGGACGGGATCACCGATCAGTACCACCTTAGTCTGCAGGGGGATCGGTTCCGGTTTCAAACTAACCGTTGAAATAAGCCCCAGAAGCTTTTCCACAGACTCTATTCTGATCTTCTCCGATCTCAGCGTTCTTTTCAATCCTTCATAGGCAAAAGGCTGTCTCAACAATCTCCCTGCATCAATAATCAGATAGCCGCCATTTGCCTTGTGCAGTGATCCCTTTTGAATCAGGGTAAAATGGGTGCTCAGAACACCCATACTTGCGCGATGCTCTATCCTGCCATGGAGATTTTGATAGGTGGGAAGATCTTCATAGACTACCGGTGCACCCTGTTTTTCATTACTGAGCAGAACGTTGACTTCATACTGATGAAAGGCTGTGGAGGGTGCAAACATACCAAGAAAGGGATTTGGCTCACCGGAATCGTGAGTTTCAAGGAAATCATCGACATTTTCCGTGATCTCCTCCTCCAGCTCTTTCAAATAGGAAACCACGGCCTCATTCGCCTTATACTTTATATGCAATTTATTAATCAGGTGAAATACTGTCTGGCATGCTGTCTCTTTTTTGAGTTTTCTCCCCTGCTCTTCTGCCTCACGTTTCAGTATACTGACCTGGTGAATGCCCTGTGTTAATTCTCCCTGATATTTTTCAATCAGACGTCCAACCCGTTTCCGTTCTTTCTTTGGCTGAGCCAGAAAGGCCTCACTGTTCATCGCGACTCCTTCCTTATCTCTAGCGGTAAACAGTATTCCCTGTTCCGTCTTGAGGACGGCCACTCCCTCCTCTTTGGCCCTGTCTTCCACATCATGGTATATGGCATCTATACTCTTTTGAAGATTCTCTTTTATTGCATGTCTCTGAGCCTGATAATCCTCTCCCTCTATCACTGCAGGGATAGTAGTTTTGAGCATATCGATCAGCTCATCTATCTCCTGCTGAAAAATGGAACCCGTGCCCGGATCAAATTCAAGGGCAATCGGACGATGGCTGATCTTGAAATTCTGGACATAGCACCAATCGTTGGGAGTCGGTTCCGAAACAGCCTTTTCATCGATAAATGATTGTACTACTGAGTGTCTGCCGGAACCTTCAGGTCCAAGAACGAAGAGATTAAACCCCTGGTGACGAATGCCTATACCAAACCCCACTGCCTCCAGGGCACGTTCCTGGCCGATAAATCGTGTTACTCCATCGATTTCAGCAGTTGTTTCGAAGGTAAAACTCTCAGGATTACAGTAGTGGTATGCTTCATGGGAACCCAATAAGCGAATACTCATATCACTCCTTAGACGGTTTTAAATTCTGACCAGCTAGACAATCAATGAAGAATGATAATTCTTACAATTTCTTTCATTTTAACATACCTGCTGCCAAAAATAAATCTGATTACATATGAAGTTCAGCTACTTTTTTCGTCACCATTAGTGCCTTACTCCTGAAACCCTGTCATAAAAAACAAGAAATCATGATAGAGGTTTGAAACCAGGAACTTAGAGTAACCACCAAGGCACTTATCCAGCGACTCCAAAAAGTTTTCCGACTTGTCGGGTTAAATATACCGAGGCCAATATCTTCAGTTAGGGATTTACAAGCAGAAATGAAATAGTTTAAAGTAAGTTATGAAGAAAGGTTTTATCCGATTTATCCCCAATGCATTGTCGACAGGGCGACTCTTCCTTGCCTTTATCTTTCCTTTCTCCCCGGAATGGTTGTGGCTCTGGCTTGTTCTAGCCAGTGGCTTCAGCGATTTTCTCGATGGCTGGGTGGCGAGAAAATGGCAGGTACAGAGCTGGCAGGGAGGTCTGCTGGACGGAGTAGCCGACAAACTGTTTATTCTCTCGGTTCTCATCACTTTCGTTTCTGCTGGAAAATTTTCTGGCTGGTGGATTCCTGCCCTGCTTGCCCGCGACCTGCTTGTCGCCTTCACTGCCATTTATGCCGCATCGATAAAATCCTGGGATTCTTTTAAAAAAATGGATGTCAGATGGTCCGGTAAAATAGCAACAGTCAGCCAGTTTTTCCTGTTTCTTGTTATCCTGCTTCTCCCTGCATGGACCTGGCCCGCCCTCTGCTGCGCCGCCTTATTAAGCGGTATTGCAGCTTATGACTATGGACGACTGTTTTTACTGGAACTGCGGCATCGAGCAGAGAAAAAGACATCTGCCATGTGATTCATTAGCAGTATCGCCCGCTCCCCTTCCTCTACACTTTCATATTGTTGTGTCTTCTGATATATTTAAAGAATCAAGAACAGCATTTTTGTGCCTGCAATTTCCCCCTTTGTCCGGAGCGAGAAATGTACCGTACAGCTCAGAGACATCCATCCTATCAAATTTCCATCCGTATTGCCTTGCCCGCCGTTCTCACTATTCTTCTCTTTGTTCTGGCCACATTCTTTATAATCCTTCCCGCCCTGGAAGAAAGTTTCATGGTACAAAAGCGTGAAATGATACATGAGTTGACGGAATCTACCTGGTCCATCCTGGGTACCTATGAAGAACGGGTACAAACCGGGGAGTTAAGTCAGGAAGACGCCCAGGGTCGAGCGATTAAACATATATTGAATTTTCGTTACGGGCCGGAGAGAAAAGATTATTTCTGGATCAACGATATGGCGCCAAAGATGATCATGCATCCCTACCGCCCTGATCTGATTGGCAAGGATATTTCCGGGTTCCAGGATACCAATGGCAAACACCTTTTTGTCGAGTTCGTTCGTGTTGTCCGTGAGCATGGTGCGGGATATGTTGATTATACGTGGCAGTGGAAAGATGATGCCAGCCTGATTGTGCCGAAGTTATCCTATGTCAAGGGGTTTGAACCATGGGGCTGGGTCATCGGTTCCGGCTTTTATATCGATGATGTTGATGCAGAGGTGGCAAAGATCAGGAATAAATTGTCGGCAATGGCAGCCGCGATTCTACTCATTGTTGCACTTCTCGCCTTCTATATGGTCAGGCAGACAGTACTTGGTGATCGATTGCGCAAACGCATGTGGAAAGAACGGGGGGCCTTGCTCGAAGCGTTGGAGATAAGTGAAGATCAGTATCGGTCAATGATGGAATATACCAGTGACTGGATATGGGAGATAGATAAGGATGGTGTTTACACCTACTCCAGTCCGAAAGTTCATGACCTTCTGGGGTATCTGCCGGAGGAGATCGTCGGCAAGACACCGTTTGATATTATGATCGCCGGTGAGGAGGAGCATGCGGGAAAGGAACTTCGGAAAGAAATTATGTCCGGGCAACCATTTGTCGGATTGGAAATTGTCTGCAGACATAAAAATGGATCGCCCGTAGTGATTGAAAAAAACAGTGTGCCCTTTTACGGAGAGAATAGAGAAATCATTGGCTTCAGGGGAGTGGCCCGGGATATTTCAGACCGCAAACGCGCGGAAGAGGAACTCTGGAAAAGCCATAATCAACTCTACAAAAACCTCGAAGAAACCGTACGCTCTCTTGCCTTGACGGCCGAAAAGAGGGATCCGTATACAGCCGGGCATCAAATGCGGGTGGAACGTCTGGTTCATGCCATGGGTTTGGAACTTGGGCTGGCTGAGAATCAGTTGCAGGGATTATATTTTGCGGCCCTGCTTCATGATATCGGCAAGGTAGCCCTGCCATCTGAATATCTATCGAAACCAACCACCCTGACCAAAGAAGAACGTTCCATTATTCAATGTCACAGCGAGGCTGGATATGAGATATTGAAGAATATTCATTTTCCCTGGCCGGTTGCGGAAATCGTCTACCAACATCATGAACTGCTCGATGGTTCCGGCTACCCCCGTGGACTTACAGACCCGGATATTCTGCTCGAAGCAAAAATCATTACTGTTGCCGATGTGGTTGAAGCAATGTCATCCCATCGACCGTATCGTCCTTCCCTTGGAATCGAGGCAGCCCTGGAAGAGATTCGCTCAAACAAAGGGATCAAGTATGACAGCCAGAGTGTTGAGGCCTGTATCTATCTGATAGAGGAGAAAAAATTCGATCTTGAAGCAGAAGGCACTTTATGAAAATAGTTATTGCAGGTGAGAGGCTATTGATCGGGTGCTGAATTCGGTAGAAGATACCGATTACATCTTTATTCATGAATTCAAATAATGATAACAACCCGAATCATCCGTAACAATATCTCCGGTGGCCCCGAGCCTGGCCACCGGAGATTATTCAAGATTCCAAAAGATATGTTTGATGTTCACGAAATAGATGGCAGTAAAGCAAAGTTTGAATCCTGCGCTCATCTATTTTTGTCAGTTCAACGTTTAACGTAACTGAATTTCTGCCCACCAACACTGGCTTCATACATTAAACCGCCCTTGGTGATAGTGAAGGTAGCCATGCCTTTATTGTACCCGGCACCGCCTACGTTAGCATTATTTTTGCCGCCGCTGGCGGTAGCTGAACTTCCGCCGGTATTGGCCGAGGCACCAGCCGCAGCAGTTAATGCGACAGCCTGAACATCTGCACCGAACTCAAAATTACCGGTGATAAACTCACCAAATGCCCGTTTGTCCTGGAAAAAGATGACTTGGCTGAACCCGGAACCACCAAGTTGAAAGCCGATGGTCGCCTGGGTCATCGCTGTATCGCCGTAGTACTTGCCACCCATATAGACCCGACCTTTACCATAAGCTCCCCCGACTACAAACCCGGCTTTGCCAATGGTCGGAAACAGCGCGTAACCAAAAGCACTGTTAAACATGTCGGAGACACCAGCCCCTTCGAACATCTTTTTTGTATCTGAGTACTCATCGGCCCATGCGGAAGAAAATACCAGGAATATTGACAGAGTAAGTAAGATAGTTCGTAAGATCAGTTTCATGTTTGGTCTCCTTTTTAATTGTGGTAATCAGTGTTTACACCCTGTCCAGGAACACAACACATTGCAAACGATTACTGTTAATAGTGATGGCGTCGTAAAAAGTCTGATCTACGGCGTTGTAGGTTTTTGGCAGGACCTCGACATACCACATGTATAGCAGAGAACCTGCCAGAAACACTACGCCTTGTATATCAAACTTTTTGACTTAGCCATCTGTAACTTCCGATAAGCGTAGACTTCGAGTGACCTTTTTACGAGTATATCAATAGCAACCAGTAGAACAAAATATCACAGGTAAATTCAAGGTGCAAACGCTATTATATTTTATTCACAACAGTGACGTGTTCCTCTATTTCCTCTATTCTTATAAATATGATCAACAATTCTCTCAATATCAATGCCCTTCTCGGTATCAACCTCAATAGTAAATTGCCGTTCATCATGTAAAAGCGGTTCATAACCGGCAATCTGGTTTTCCAGCACTTCCAGTGTGGCATCGGATATATCACTCCCATGCTGTGCACGCTCTTTCACTCGTTTTCGCAGTGTCTCTTCAGAAGCTTTGAAATTAAGTATAAAATAAGGAATGTTTATCAACCTGGCCAGTTCGATGAACTGCTGTCTCTGCTGCGATTTCAGATTTGCTGCATCGACCACGACTGAGTAACCGGCAGACAGCAGACAGTTTGCAAGATCTACCAGACGACCATAAGTACGGTGGCTGGCATCAGAACTATATATACCCTCCTTGACAGCAGCAGTGCTGGTGCTCTCTTTTGCAAAATGGAACAGTCGTTTACGCTCCACATCTGAACGTATTTGAATAGCCGGATACTTCTCCAGAAGTAGACGAGTTCCAAACGATTTCCCTGAACCTGAGAGACCATGATTGATTAACAGACACGGTGCTGCCGGATGAATATATCTCTCAGCCAGTTTTACATACTGCAGGAAATCTTCAACCGTCTGATCATATTCCTTAGTCTCGAATTCCTCCTGGCCTGTACGTAATGCATCGACCTTCGCTCTCACCAACGCACGGTAAACTTTATAAAAGCAAAGTAACCTCAATCCCTTATAATCACCTGTTACCTCTAAATAACTATTTAAAAAACGCTGCGCCAGTGGTTCCTGCCCGCGGGCTTCGAGATCCATAACCAGAAAGGAAATGTCACTCATCACATCAATGTGATAGAAATTCTTATTAAACTCTATGCAGTCAAAAATAATAATATCGCCATCCCACAGAGCGATATTTCTCAAATGCATATCTCCATGACATTCACGAACAAAACCCTGTGCTTTTCGTTGTTGAATCACCTCCGCCAGTTCTTCCAGCTGCTGTTTACTCCAGTCTTCGAGTTTGTTCAGCAACGGTGCACTGATCTGATCATGAAGGCTGGTACGTATGTGTTCATAATTGTCCAGCACCGCCTGCCCTACATGGCTAAAATCACCATAGCAACTGCCCTGTTCCAGTGAATCCAGCGACAGGTGAAAGTTCGCGACCTTGCCGGCCAGATCGTCCATAACAAATTTATCAAGCCCGTGTTTCTCCAGGATTCGATCGAGTTGCGCCGACTGCGGGAACTGCTGCATTCTAACTGCGTATTCGATCACAACCCCCTTCCCGTTCACTTCAGGATGCTCTTCAGAACCATGGATCGTCACCACATCCAGATACAAGCCCGGCGCCAGCCTGCGGTTTAATCTCAGCTCCTCATCACAGTAAAAATGGCGCTTCTCAAGTGTTGAGAAATCGAGGAAACCAAAATTCACCGATTTTTTTATCTTATAGACGTATTGGCCGGTCAGAAGTACCCAGGAGATATGGGTCTCGATCACCTCAAACCCGGATACCGGGTGGTCAAACAGAGTTGGGTTCTGTAGGTTCTCGATGAGTAACATTATGGAATTGAAGGTCTGATGGTATGATCAAATTTCCTCAGAGAGGTAAAGCCGGACTAATGTGCCCGCATTTTCCGCCACCCCTCTTCGCTGAAACGTTTTTCGCGTTCTATACCCCATTCTTTCATCGCTTTTATATAGGCAAGGACATCAATTTTGGCAAGGTGCTGGATTTTATCACGTTCCTGATTTCTCCTCGTGGTATCGTCAGGCGTAACACCAACCCAGGTTACATAACCACTGTCAAAAACCCAGTCAGCGGTGAGACTATCGGCGGAGATACCAAAGGTTGACGAGTGTAATCTGATAATATCCATATTTAATTCAAGCACCCACCCGTTATCCCAGACCCTCTGCAGTTGATTCTCATCATGTCCCTGACTGCACTCAGGACAGAAAAGGCGCTCTACGGAGGTCTCATCCAGCAGCATTTTGCCAAAAAAGATTTCTGCACTGTTGTTTCCACACTGGCAATTTACAATATAGCTTTCACACATAATAATTTCCTTTTTCCAATAGGTTATTTCAAGTTCTTTCTCTAACCTGTTCCTCCAGCTGTTCCAGAAACAATCGGTATTTTTCTATATCAATTCCAATCTGCATGTCTGCCAGATCAAATTTACAGGTTAACTCCTGAACCTGGTCTGCTGTGAGCTTTCGATCCAGCCAGGGAAATAATATCTCATCTTCCTTCTTTATATGTTCGGCCAGCAAGCTGCCGTATCCTGTAAAATTATGTGCCAGGGATGATTTATCCTCTGTCTCTATAGCAGTGAGCATCTCTTTTACATGATTACGCGCCTGCCTGTGGTCTTCATAGATAACCTGGAAAATTTCAGTAGTGTCATCAAAATATTTAAACAGAATCCCTTCTTCTTTCTCATGATGGAACCTGTCGGCATAGAATCGAATAAGATCGACACCATCTCTCACAATCTGCATTCCTTCAGCTGTTGTCAAATCCAGCGTCTCAACCACGAATGGTATAAGGGCAAGCCAACGCTTAATCAGAACATGCTCATCCACCAGTCTTTGCATCGGTGGTGAATAGAGTAACTGATCTTCAGCAATTGAGGCTTGAGCGGTTTTGACAGGAATCTGTATTCCTCTTTCCGGGTAGATGGCTGCCTCAATCCGGGCCATTAGTTCCTGCTCTTTATCAGGCTCCATCGCGTGGATATCAAGAATATCTTTCAATTGACAGATGCCGACAGTACAGGGCCCGCAGCCAATGTCATATTCTTCAAGAATGTTTCCAATTTCCGGAAAATCCGCAATAATCTCTTTAATGCCTTTATTTTTGAATGATTCCATGGTGCACTCCCTGGACAAACGCTGTCGTAAAACTAAAAAACTGTAACCTTTCCTCTATCCGCTTTGCGAACTCTATGGTGAGAAAATGTAAAAAATATAAAACATATCCCAAAGACGCCTTGATCTAAATCAATTAATCCAAAATTACCGGGGAAAGTGACCAACCAACAACAGTCAGGATGCTATGAAAATAGGGTCAAGCTACTATCTTTGCAGACAGTGCTTTGACCCGTTCAATACTTTTTATATGAAAGTCATGTTCACTCCCCTGACAGGGGAAGATGAGGCAGGATAGAAATCCCTGCTATTTGAGTATTTTTGAATCCGGATATTTTTCCGATCACTTGCTCCAGTCAGTCAGAGTCTTACACACGAGAACAGGCTGATATACAGCAAAACATCACACAACCGGTGATGGAGGAAGTTCTGCCTGTTCCTGCCGGTTAAGTGATTTTATGCTGCTATCGATCATTGCCTTGATAATCTGCTGCTGTTCGGAGCTATCTATCTGAAAACGGAACCCGGCGCCCTTGCCATCCATATGAACAACATGAGCTTCGATGGAGCAGCTGCTCTTTAATTTTGGGGAGGTGAGAACCAATGTGATAATCTGCCCCATTTCCATCTCCTGCTCGGTCTCTATATAGGCGCCACCAAGGCTGATATCGCGCAGGAAACACTGCCGGGTCATATTCCTGATGTCATAATCGAGGGCAACGAGCAGATCGTGCCGCTCATAAGCCCTGTTGTTTTTGCTATTACTCTGTATCTCGTCATAATGCTGGCTGCTCTCCACCATGAGTATCATGAGCGGTACAGAGATCTGTCGCTCCACCTCATGAGGAGTATAGTCGATATCGATGAAAACATTCCTCCAGGATAAAATGTCGAGTGCTGCCTTTTCGCCCTCGGCTGTCTGGGACTTCGCGGCAATTAACTCGCCGTTTTTCAACCAGAGAGAACCGACCATATCCCTGGAGGTCACATTCAGGCTACATGTGCAGCTTTCCAGTTCCATCATCTGAAGGAAGGAAGAGAGGTTGATGCCCCGGACACCTCCGCCATAATCTATCTGCAGTTCGGTGAACACCCGTTTGGTGAGCATGCTGATATCATGGGACTGGTCAAGATGCACAGCTGAGGGAAAGCGCTTGATGCTGGCACGCAGCAACGGATGGGCATTCCTGGTCATGACAATAACTTTTATGGATGGGTAATCTTTAGTGAGTTTGGAGACAAGCCTGAAACCATCAACTTTTGGCAGACGGATCGCGGTTATAACTAAATCAACTGGAGTCTTCTGCAGCAAATTGATGGCCTGTCTGGTATTTGTGGCCGCAAATACATCGAGAAACCCACCCTGGTTTTTGAGCAGGCTGGTGAGAGTTCTGAGTATGACTTGATCACTGTCAACAACGAGCACATTCCTCATCACTTATGTCTCCGGTTCAATAATATTTTTATATGAAAGTCCTGTGCAATTTGGAAGGAAAGGGATTCGGAGGGGTGTTGACACAACAGGTAAGCGAGCCTGCGAGGACGTTTGGCAACACTCCTTTGAATCCCGGTTACATTACTTTCATGCTTTGTTGTGAAATTCATTTCATGGGTGTTAGTACTTCACTCCAGGAAGTCTGTCATAAATCAAAAGGCAATTATCCCACTTGTCGAGATTAATGAATAATATATCGTATATTTTACTGCAATTGAAAACTAATTTTCAAGTACGACATAAAGGTACTTTGGAAAATTATATTTTGCATTGAATATCGTGGCAGCCAGATTGTTTTACCGCAAGCATATCGTTGATATTCCAAGGATATAAAATATGATTAACGAAGAGATCAGGCGAAAAAGCAATTTTGCAAGGTGGCCATAATGTCGTTTTGAATGAGGCAACCGGTAGAGGCTACACATCATCTTCAAATTCTTGTGCAATGTTTATAAAAGCCTGTTCAACCGCAAGAAAGGCCTCGATAATTACCGGATCGAAATGAGTTCCCTGTCCCTCAAGAATAATTGCTTTGGATTTTTCATGGGTAAAAGGCTCTTTATATTGCCTCTTGCTGATCAACGCATCATAAACATCTGCAACTGCCATCAGTCTGCCGGAAATGGGAATCTCCTTCCCTTTCATTCCATTGGGATAACCACTGCCATCCCATTTCTCATGATGGGTTGCGGCGATCTCTGCAGCAATCTCAAGAAAATTATGATCTTCCAGTTTATCTGAAGCGGAATTAATAATCTTAACTCCATACTCCGAATGCCGCTTCATAATAGAAAATTCATCTTTGTCAAGCGGACCCGGTTTTAACAGGATATGATCTGGAATCCCTACTTTTCCAACATCATGGAGGGGGGCGGAGTGAAAAAGTGCTTCGATATAATCATCTGTCAACATCCCATCATCTTTTTCCTTATCCCTCAAATACTCAGCCAGCACCTTGACATATCTTTTGGTTCTTTGGATATGCCCCCCGGTTTCAGGATCACGGGTTTCTGCTACTGTTGCCATCGCCTCTAGGGTTACCTGCTGTACTCTTGCTAATTGCCCGATCCAGTTTACAGCCCTTTTATTCTCCGTGAAATATCGAATAAACGAACAGAGAAAAACCATAATTGTCGATACCATAACTGGACCGGTCGGGGAAAAGTATATCCCTCTGCTCGTAAATAAGAAAAAACTGCCAGCCGTAAATAGCGCCAGCCAACCACAGGTTAAGAGTACTGCCCGGATCGGAAGAAAGAAACAGAACATTGCCCCTGAAAGAACTCCGGCTAACAGGCAGGCGATGACAATATACACAGGCTGCCAATCAGGAATTCTGATAAATTGACTATTGAAGACGTTAGAAAGAAAAACAGCATGGGTTTCAATACCGGGAAAAGAAGGGTCAAAAACGGTATGGTGAAGATCATTCAACCCGGCAGCAGAGGCACCGATCAAAAAGATTTTCCCATTAAGTTCCTCTGCGTCAACAGCATCGTTGAGCAGATCAACGGCAGAAATAAAATGATGGCTTTTACCGGGACCACCAAACCGCAATTGTAAGTACCCTTGTCGATCTACGGGGATAGTGAACTCGTTCAGTCTGAGTACCGTTCCGAAGAAATCCCTGGAGATCTCAACAGTTTCTGCCCCGATATATTGTGCCAATATCTCCAGAGAAAGATTGGGATATATCCGGTCGCGGTACTTCATCAACAATGGAAGTTTGCGGAGAACACCATCTCTGTCAAACTGATTATTAATAAAACCGCTGGACTGCAACTGAGAGTCTAAGTTTTCTATATTACATAGGATACCAGTTGCCTCCAGGGGAGAAATCAGGCTTATATCACCCATAAGTTTGAGAGGATGCACGGTACATTGCCGGTCATCACTGCTATGGTCAAAATAAAAATACTTTGCGCCGACAACTGGGGATTGACTGAGAACCTGGCCAAGGAAACCGTCATTATCGCTTAATCCAGGCGGCAGCCCTGTAAAACCCAGGTTCAGACCAAATTCCTGACTGAAAGCTTTGCGGATGGTATCAAGGGAGGTCCGATCCGGTTCAGGGAAAATGATATCAACACCGATCAGAGCCGGTGAGTGTTGGAGGAGAGACTGGAGCAGAGTGGCTATCCGGTAGCGTGGCCAGGGCCATTGACCAACCGCCGCCAGACTGATATCATCGATATCAGCAACAACCACTTGATCAGTTATCCCGGCGCGACCGGCGGACTTCAAAAAAGAATCATAGATGCTATGATCTAAAAGGGTGTAAAGGGCTGCCTGGCTGTTGAATAAAACGCTGACTAACCCGGCAACCAATAAGGCAACAATGAGGATATTTCTAAGATCTTTGTGTTCAGTATTTTTCTGAGGGATGATCATCTTCTGGCCATATCATCGAATAACCACTTCCACCCTTCTATTCAATGGCTCGGAGACTCCATCTGGAGTTTTTACGACAGGGTCATTCTCGCCGTAGGAGGATATATATATTCCACCAATTTCCAGATCTGAGGCGCGAAGAATTTTTTCAACAGCAGCAGCTCTTTTAAACGACAGCTTTATATTATAACTGCGTGATCCCAGTCGGTCTGTATGGCCAACCACACCGATCTCACAAGGTTGTCTCTCGTTAATCTCCAAGAGCACATTCGGAATAATGGCACTGGATTTCTCTATCAATTCTGTTGAATCGGATTCAAAATAGAGAAGAAAAGCTATCGGCTTTTCAGGTTGCGATCTGATTACCGTCGAAAATCTTTTTTCAATCTCCTCGGCGTCCATCTCTTTAACTGCTACAGGGGAAGCCGAAAAAGAATCTACCACTGTATATGAGTTTGGGGTCTCAATGGCCTGACTGGCTTCTTTTCCCCTGACCTCCACCTTCCCTACACTACCATCAGTTTCGGGAAGAAGAAGCACCGTTGTTCTCCCAGAACAAGAAACCAGGAACAGCAACATTAAACAGAGACAAATATTTTTCATAATCCCTCCAGTCGACATAAACAGTCCATTTTCCACTGCATCATCAATCAACCTGGACAAGAAATTTGGTTCCTCTGACCCCGATAGTAGCTCGTGGAGTCTGGAAATTGACCTTTTCCGGTGCCAGTTTGGTTAATTTACCAGATGAGTAGAGAGCTTTTCCTTTTTTCATAAAAAGAGAAAATGCGTATTCTTGATTTACCGGAACAAACTTGTATTCACTAACAGTGATTTCAGTATTCTCTCCCAGAGACAGGCGGGTATTGTCAATAAAAACAATCCCCGTGGAAGCATTTGAATGGGTCTTCACAACGTCACTGCTCTTTAGCTGAGAACCAACCTGGGCCTTCATTTCATTGCTATTACGCAGTATGGTGACTTCACCGGTAACATTTTTCAAGTAGGCTACATGATTGGGTTGAGACCAGGTGATTGAGGGAAGAAGCAGAAAAAATCCCAAAAGAATCATCATTGTTTTGTTCATGGCAAACCCTCGTTATTTTTTATCAATCTTGAATATTCCGTATCCTTCTTCGCCATACCCCCTCTACACAAGTGCTTCTTTATTTATTCAATCACAATTAAATATTTTTGAAAAGAAATTCTGAAAAAAGATCGAAGTATATTCTTTGAAGGCATTGTTTTTTCAATCTGTATCTTCTTCCTCCT
>DEIL01000092.1:0-5653 GCA_002352445.1 Desulfobulbaceae bacterium UBA2775 | reverse complement strand
CTCCCAACCCCTTTTCTTCCGGATAGCACATGACTTTCATATAAAAGAATAACAAACTCGTGGAAACCCTAAATGTTGGATGGCTAAGTAAAAAACTTCATATGTAAAGCGTGTATAATTTCTATTATTTCGGCGTACTAGGGTACTTCGTGATGATAGAAAGTTTACAGCAACGAAGCAAATGGAGGGTTTTTACAACGCCATCAAAAATCACAGGTGTTCTTGAACATAACCTGCTTAAACAGTATATTACCCGAATCAAATTCATTGTTCATGGAAACAACAGATTCGAAAAAACAGACTATAAGAGGAAGGACATGATGAGAAGAAAAGAAAAAGAGATAAAAGACTTAAATCAAATATCACGGGTTATTAAAAATTGCCAGGTGTGCAGGTTGGGGTTGTCTCAAGATAATGTCCCTTACATCGTTCCCGTTTCATTTGGGTATGATGGCAAAACCATATACTTCCACTCGGCTAAAGATGGCAAAAAGATAGATATACTTTCAGTTAATAATAATGTGTGCTTCGAATTTGAATCAGGGGTAGCAATCATTTCAGATGAAATCAAACCTTGTAACTGGTCATTCACATTTCAAAGCGTGATTGGTTTTGGAAAAGCTGAAGAACTTTCTTCCCGAGAAGATAAAGTCAAAGGACTTAAACATATCATGGAACAGTATTCCGACAAAAAATGGGGATTCACCGATCTTCCGCTTAATAGACTCCGGGTTTGGGCGATAAATATTGAGAGTGTGACAGGAAAGCAATCACTAGATCATACCGATCAATGAGGAAGGTGCTATGCCAGGAGCAACCATATCTGACGGTGGTACATTTTAGACCACCATATTTCACACAAATTAAATCTCCATCACTCCTGTCTCCTGATTGAGACATCGACACGCCGTGCTTCTTCCTGAACATTACTTCCGGTTGTCTCAACCGGTTTTACAAAAACTATGCGGTCGGTAGAAACCCCAATTTCCTGCAATAGTTTGCTTACACGCTGGGCTCTTCTTTTGGCAAGATCCTGATTATAAGCATAATTTCCACTGGGATCATGATAGCCCGAGACAACCGCCGTTGCATTGCTGTTGAGACGCAAATAAGAGATGACTGCTGACAAAGTCAGGTTTATATCAGCCGGAAGCTCATCGCTGTCCAGATCAAAATAAAGCCTGGCTTCAGGCAATATGCCCGGCTCTGCAACCAGGATTTCCGGCGGTACGGCTGGTTCCGCAATTTTGGCAATGTTTTCAACGACAACGGTTCTCATTTTTGTTGCTGTGTTACCAGCTGCATCAGTCACTGTATACGTGATTTTATATTCACCAGGTGTATTCGTATCCACCATACCACTTGTCGTTACAGTCACTTCACCATCAATATTGTCAACGGCAGCTGCACCCGCATCGACATAGTCATCCCCCACAGCCAACCTGACGACTGAGGCATCAGATGATGTATTTAATGTAATGGCAGGCGCAATCCAATCAGGTGCAGTGACGATTTTTTCTACAGTTTTAACAGGGAGTTGACAACTTTTACCGCCTGGGCCATACCCCAGCAGCCACATCAGCAAGAGCAATATGAAAAGAATAATGGCTACGCTTCGCCACAGGCTCTGAAAACCCGCCCAATTGGGAGTAGAATATGCTTCGGTTGTATCAGTCATGATTTCACCTTTCCCCCGTCAAGTACATCTTGCCATGCTTTTAATGCTTCCCATTGATTTCCGGCAGCAAAGTTGGATTGTGCCGGCCATGTATCAGGCTTGGCGAGAGTAAAGGCAGGCCCTGCTTTGTCCAGAATTTTTTGAATATGAGCGACATCTGTAAGGGCAAGTTCACTAAAGGTATGAATACCATCATCGTGAATCAAGTCATTGATTTTGGGACCAACACCTTCAATAACAGTGAAATCATTTCTGCCTTCCTTATACGTGACACTGAAGCCGACAGCCTTTGCCTGTTCAACATTGAGTTCCGATCCTTTTTGATATTTGTCCAGCTGCTTTTCCAACTCACTGACCCTGGCGACATAGTCATGATTGTCAACATCTCCGGGGACTTCCCCCTTTGCTGCCGAGGGAGAAATATCAGGATAAACACCGCCATCCAGAATATACTGCAATGCTTTCAATGCAGACCAGCGGTTATGTGACGCAAGGTGAGCCTGGTCTGGCCAGGAGCCAGGTTTGGCCATCTGGAAATTTGGTCCGGCTTTATCCAGAATTTTCCGGATATCTGAAGGACTCATCTCAGACAATTCCCTGAAGGTATGAACACCCTCTGCATGAATCAGATCATTAATTTTAGGACCAATACCCTCAAGAGCGGTGAAATCATCTTCTCTTTTAATTTTGACACCGGCATCTGCTGCTGCTTTAAGATTAATGGCCGGACCTTGCTTCCAATCCTTGATTTCTGTCTCCAGTCCTTGCTTCCAATCCTCTATTTCTTCCTCCAGCCCACTAATCTTTAGATTCTCACCTTCAAGAACTTTAATCCGCTTAAGGTGTTCAGGATTGTCGACCAGCTTCTCAACCTGCTTTTCTATGATCTTTTCTACTTCAACGATCTTTTCAACCACGTCTCCGGACTTTGCACCATCTAATTCTGTGATTTTTTTCCGTAATCCAGCTATTTCGAAATTCTCATCTTCAAGAACTTTAATCCGCTCAAGGTGTTCAGGGTTGTCGACCAGCCTCTCAACTTCTATCTCCACAATCTTTTCAACCTCAACAACCGTCTCAACCACTTCCGGTTCAGCGCTCTCAAAGGCGGTGATTTTTGTCAGCAGGTCTCCTATCTCAGCATTCTCTGACTCTAACCTGCTTATCAGAGAAAGATGTTCGGGGTTATCAACTACCTTTTCAACGTTAACTGGTTTCTCAACAATCTTTTCCACAGGTGGCTCGCCATGTTTTAGTCGACGTGCAAACCAGCCGGACAGTAACCAGCCAACAAGACCACCAGCTAAATAGGGCCATAAATTACAGAGCAGAAGGTCCATGAGTATTTTCCTCCAGAGAGAATTGGTAATAAAAAAACTCTTTTCAAATCAGTACTATGAGAGACTGGAGCAACAGCCGCAATCTCTGAAATAGCTATTATGATTACAAAATCAAGTAATTAAAGTCAACTGTATAACACAGATTGGTGGAATATATTGATTTTACCCCGTTCCAAACATTGATGGCGTCGTGAGGAGTCTACCTATGAAAAAAACCGTAACGTATCTGCTAACCGTTCTATTATAGTTGTGATATGTGCCCAGCCAGTATTGTCTGCGACTGTAAGTAATAAGGTGATAAAATCAACAACCCTGACCTGGATCGCAGGAGGAGTAGGAGGTGGTTGGTATGTTCAAGCAGGCGGTATTGCCCAAAAAGCACTTTTCTACGACACTTTGGTACCCAAACTACATGATACTTGCATTCCCACATTAGGTGACTTAAGCTGTTTACGTTGTTCATTGAAGCCTCCTTCTCGTGACTTTGAGCGGTCCACGAGTCTGGAGGTTTCTTCATTTTGCAGGAACAGTTAAACTTGTATTGTCCCCGGCAAAGCCGGGGATTTACCTAGAAGAAATTAATGTCAAAAAAAAATTACTCGTGAGCAAATAAAGAGATAAATTGATCTTTGGTAAAAGTTACAGGGTTATTCCTCAATCTTTCCAAATTAACCGCATTGATAAAATCTTCCATATCATCCTGCAGAATATCTTCCAGGCTTCGGTATAACCCAATCTTTTTCATAATAGCGATAAAACGAGTTTTTAGTTCAGGAGGAGATTGCACATTGAAAATTCTGAGAATAGGTGTGATATCCATTTCTCCTGTGTTTGCTACAAGGAAATAAGGTAGCACTATACCTACTGCATGGCCATGAGGAAAACTATATTGAGTTGTTAAATAATAAGAAAAGGCATGTGGTAATGTTGTTTTAGAAATATCAATCGCCTTTCCCGCATAAAATGAGCCAAGAGCCATTTTTTCTCTTAATTCAGGAGTTGGCGCGGCAACCACATCACATATTGATGGTACAAGGTATTCCAGTGCCTTCAGGGCGTAAGATTTTGATTCTTTGTCTGCTCCATTGGCCCAATACGATTCTATTGCTTGAGAAATAGCATCGATCCCGGTGTAAGCGGTAACATCTCCTGGTAATTTTTCAGTTAGTAATCCATCAACAATTGAATAGTCAGGCAAGATAGTATCATGATGAAGTGAATATTTTTTACCATCAATATATACAACTGCAAAGCGTGTTGCTTCACTGCCACTTCCACTTGTTGTGGGAATAAGCATTAATTGATTATTGATTTTATGGTCTTTTATGCCACTGATGATTGTTTCTTGATCAATTGATTCATAGCCAGCCAGATGATGAATTAATTTACTCATATCCATGGCACTTCCACCGCCGACACCGATAATTAAATCAGGTTTGCATTCAAGAACTGATTCTATTCCTTTTTTGACGTCCTCTAATTTCGGATTTGTACTGAAATCACTAAATCTTACATAATCACAACCATTGAGAACTTGAAAGATATAATGAGAGACACCTCCTGCTGTAAACGAATTTCTGTTGGTAACCAAAAAAACATTTTTAATTTGATTTTTCTGGAGAATATTTCGAATTTCCCGATGGGAAAAATTACCGAGATAACTTTTCAAGATTTATCCCGAATTGCTTGTTCCTGGTCTATCATCTCTTCTCTCATGGTATGAAATTTCAGAATGAAATCTTCCTGAACCGTATATGACCAGTGGATATTTTTCAACACTGAGGCGGCCCCCTTCGGGTCTTTCTTTTTCAGGCAGTCAATAAACTGTCGATGTTCTCCACAATTACGTTTTTCCCATTCACTGATGTAGACCTTAGCTGGAAATTCGTACAGCCTTTGTTTGACAGGGAGGATGGTCTTCTTTATCAGTTCATTGTCTGATAACTCCATGAAAACATTATGAAAGGTGATGTTTGCCTTAAAATAATATTCAAAATTATCCGCCTTGATCATCTCCAGCATCTTTGCGTTAAGTTCTTCAAGTTTTGTTATATGGTCTGCAGTCATTAATTCAAAACATTGCAGAACAACAGTAGCTTCCAGGCATCCAATGAGCTCATACGCATTTTTGACATCCTGGAGGGTCAACACGTTTACTCTAACTCCACGCCGTGGTAAAATTGTGACAAAACCTTCCAGCTCCAGATGGATCAACGCATCCCGAAGAGGCGTTTTGCTCACGCCGAGCTGTTCTGAGAATTTTGAAATGTTAATGGTTGAACCTGGCAGAAAAGCACCACTATTCATCTGTTCAAGTAAATAATCATAGACCTGCTTGCTTAAAGATGTGACATTCAGTTTTTGATTCATTGAAAAATCTTCCTGTGATTTTCTTGGTGGATAAGCCCACCACAGTTGTAATTATTTCACTGACCTTAATACTAAAATCGCTTAATATCAACTGACCGAACTTGCCGAGGAACCCGTATCTGCTGAATAGCTACCTTTATTCAAAATTATATCCGGTAAGAATGGGCACCCTTTTTGTCGTTTTGTCAGTGAAATATTCATAGTATGAAATCCCCATAAAACCACCACAGACGTTATAAACATCTTCAAACCCCAGGTACTGTAA
>DEIL01000269.1:1655-7630 GCA_002352445.1 Desulfobulbaceae bacterium UBA2775 | reverse complement strand
ATTCAACTGAACCAGTGCCAAGGAGTTAGGAAGTAGGACAAAATCACCCTGACCTAGCTGGGTCTTGCATAACATATCGGGAAAATGATATATTACGCGTACCCTTAAAAACGCGTGCCGTGCCCGGCACACAACGGATTTTGCAGCGGAGCGCAAAAAGCCGCGCCCGCTGAAAAGCAACGTTGGGCAACCTTCTGCAGTAGTGTCCTCAGAGCCAAAAAGGGATTGAGGAAATCCTATCCTAGACCTGCAGTACCTCGCTGATCTATTAACTTGGGGCGATGAACAAAATGAATCCGATAACCACCTTCGACTCAAGCTACGAGTTTATCGAGCTCAACAGGACCTTCCATGAGCTGCCTAAAGACAGCTGCGAAAACGACGAGATAGATATTAGCCGGGTATTCGGTATTGGTGAGCGTCTGCGCTGGCCAAACCTCATCAAGGAGTACCGCTTGATAATGTTGTCTGAGGCTGGCTCGGGCAAAACTTATGAAATCCACAACATCGCACGCACGCTTAGGGCACAGGGAAAGCCGGCGTTTTTCCTTCGTCTTGAGCATATCCCAAGAGATTTCGAGGATGCCTTTGAGGTGGGGACCTACGAGACCTTTGAAGGATGGTTGGATTCCGGCGAGGAGGGATGGATTTTTCTGGACTCGGTAGACGAAGCGCGTCTTAGAAACCCCAGTGACTTTGAACTCGCAATCCGTAAACTGAGTAGGCGGATCAGCACAGCAAAAGACCGGACGCATGTCGTTGTAACAGGCCGAACTAATGCCTGGAGGCCCAAGACGGATCTTGATTACTGTGCCGTTCAACTGCCTTATGCTGTGGCTGTCACATCGGAAAGTGATCCGCAGGCTGAGGATGATGGTCCTGAAGGAAGCTTGCAAACCGAAACTGAAACGCAGGACAGGGCCAAGCCGGTTTTCAAGATCGTTGCGCTCGATGGTCTCACGTCAGACCAGATTGCGGTGTTTGCCAAGGCTCGAGGGATCAAGGACAGCAAAGGTTTCCTCGACGCAGTGGAACGTGCAGACGCCTGGTCGTTCACGTCGCGCCCTCAGGATCTGGAGGAACTTACCGAATACTGGATCGACAAAGGCCGGATTGGAACCCGGCTTGAAATCATGCAAAACAGCATCGTTCGTAGACTTGCTGAACGAGACCAAGGTCGTGCCGATGCCCGCCCTCTTTCGGCAGAACGCGCTTGTCAGGGAGCAAGACTCCTTGCGGCAGCCACTACGTTGGCTCAGGATTCGACAATCAGGGTTCCTGATGGAGCGAATAACTTCAAAGGGATCGCCGTTCAATCCGTGCTTCCCGATTGGGACGACACGGATCAATCGACTTTGCTATCGCGGCCAATATTCGACGAGGCAATTTATGGCACTGTACGCTTCCACCATCGTTCGGTACGAGAGTTCCTCGCCGCAGAGTGGTTCGCCGAACTGCTCAAGCGTGAAACATCACGCCGAACTATCGAAACGTTATTCTTCCGCAGTCAGTACGGTTTGGACATTGTTGTGCCAAAGCTGCGTCCGGTCTTGCCCTGGCTGGCAATTTTGGACGAGAAGATCAGGGAGCGTGTCCGCAAAGTCGCGCCTGAAATTATCTTTGAGGGAGGTGATCCTTGTCAGCTGCCTTTAGAGGTGCGCCGCTCCATACTGTACGAAGTTTGTCAACAAATGGCCAACAAAGCTACTGGCCGCTCGATGCGCGACTATGCTGCGGTCCAGCGTTTCGCAAACTCTGATTTGACTGATGATGTTCGCGCGTTGCTCCGACAGTATGCGGACAACGAAGATCTGACGGCATTCTTACTCCGCATGGTATGGATCGGACAGCTTGCGGGGGTGCTGCCGGAAGCCATGGAGATTGCGCAAACGCCAACTGCTGAAGAATACGTTCGCACAGCAGCATTCAGGGCCATCAATGCGATTGGTTCCATTGAGGCTCAAGAGCGTGTCCGTCAGAATTTTCTGGTAGAGGCACCTATACTTAAACGGGAGTGGCTTGCTGACCTTCTCGAGGGTGTCCAGCCGACAGAGCAAACCTTGGTTTGGCTCTTAGCGTGCTTGGAAAAGAGCAAACCGAGGAAGCCCTATTCCGTTGATCATCTAACAGACCGCGTAACAGAATTTTTCAGTACCGCTGACATTGAGCTGCTTCCGCCGCTTGTTATCGGTTTGAACAGGCTGCTTAGTCTTCCGCCGATGATTGAACGCCGGTATTGCGAAGTATCCGAGAAATTTCAGTGGTTGATGGCGCCGGCATCCAAAGCCATCGAACGACTGATCTTGGCCCGTCATCCCGCATCGCTCGAACCAGATTCACTTGCAATCCTGCACAAATTCTCAGCTATGCGTGATTACGGGATCGATGACCTGGCCAACGTCAAGGCTGAATTCTCGAAGCTCGTTCCAGCATGGCAGGAGCTGAACCGGGCGTTGTTCTGGTTTGAAGTACAAAGATCGAGGGAAGCCGTTGGCAAAAAGCGTGGAGAGCGGCTGACCGACTTCTGGCAAGCCTCGATTTTCGGATCGTTCTGGCGGTTCGAAGACGGAGACTTTGGGTATGTATCTGAGGAGATTTCCCGCCAAACGCTTCTGGACGACAGATTGGTCGCCTTGTCGCTGGCCTTTGATCTCTATAAATCGGCTAAGCGGCTGCCTACCTGGCGTAAACAATTAAAGAAGTTGGTCGCTGGTAATGATGAACTGTCTGAGCGACTTGGTACCTATTTGAGACCGCCCGCCCAAAATCGGGATTTGCGCCGCTGGGAGCAGCAGGAATTAAAATGGAAAAGACAAAACGAAGCCCGTCAAAAGAAACAAGAGAAATACCACGCGGATTGGAAGAAATACCTTAACGAGAATCTTGAGGAGAACCGAGCGACACTTCGCAACAAACCTGGAACTGTTACAAAAACCTTGCACTATCTCTTCGATCAGACTCGGGATAAGAAGAGCTCATCGGGGCGGTGGACCGAGTATAACTGGAAATCGCTTATGCCGGAGTACGGCGGGGAAGTAGCGCGCTTCTATAGGGATGGCACAGTTTCCTTTTGGAGGAACCATGTGCCAAAGTTGCGATCGGAAGGTGCTCCGTTCAACAAAACGACACTTGCCGTAATCATCGGCCTCGTTGGTATTGAGATCGAAGCCAATGAAACCAAAGACTGGCCGAATAATTTGAGCACTGCGGGGGTTGAACGCGCGTGTAGATATGCGTCCTTTGAGCTGAACGGCTTCTCCACGTGGTTTCCGAAGCTTTTCGAGATGCACCCAAAGATTGTGTGCGATTTTCTTATGCAAGAAATCCGGTACGAGTTGTCGATCGAGCAGCCAAAGTCAGAAACACACTACGTCTTAAGCGACGTAAGCTGGTCAGGTCAGTGGGCTTGGGACCAAATTGCGCCCAGCATCTACGATCTCCTGAAAAGGGAGCCGAAGAACTTGTCCAACCTGGACAAACTGCTGAAGATTCTTCAAGGATCGACCTTAGCGGATGACCTCATTGAAAAGCTGGCGTCTCGAAAATGTCGCACTCTAAAAAAGCTGGATCATTTGGCTCGCTGGTTTGCGGTATGGACCGGCGTTGCTCCCGATAATGCAATTGCATCTTTCAGAGCCCGAATTGGAAGAATAGCTGATCCGAAGAAGCAAACCTTGTTAGCGATGACTTACGTAACTCATCTTTGGGGTGGTCGTCGAGGTGATGGAATTGTCACGCGGCAGGCGTTCAAAACGCCGGGGTACCTGAAATCGCTATACCTGTTGATGCATGAACACATCCGGCGCGAAGAGGATATCGAACGTGCCGGAAAGGGCACTTATTCGCCAGGATTGCGCGACAACGCGCAGGATGCACGGGGTAGATTGTTTAACTTGCTGAATCAGATTCCTGGCAAGGAGTCGTTTTTGGCGTTGATGGACATAGCCAAGACCCATCCTGAAGAAACATCTCGGCCATGGATATTGCTTCATGCAAAGACAAAGGCCGAACAGGACGGCGATATTGAACCTTGGTTGCCTTCGCATGTGAGGGACTTTCACGAGAAGTTGGAGCGTACTCCCAGCAATCACAAAGAATTGGCTGAACTTGCCGTCCTGCGGCTCCTCGATCTTAAAGATGACTTGGAGCACGGTGACAGTAGCATCGCAGGCATTTTGAAAACCGTTAAGCATGAAACCGAAATGCGCAAGTTTATTGGGCGGGAACTGCGCGAGAAAGCTCACGGACGGTATTCCATTCCACAGGAAGAGGAGTTGGCTGATGCTAAAAGGCCAGACTTGAGATTCCAAGGTGTAGGTTTTGATGGACCGGTCCCTGTCGAACTAAAGCTCGCCGACAACAATTGGGGCGGTCCGAAACTGTTTGAACGACTCGAAAACCAGCTTTGCGGCGACTATTTGCGGGACAATCGATCAAACCGGGGTATCTTTGTGCTTGTGTATCGGGGTGACAAGCCTGGCTGGGACTTGCCCGGAAGTGGTAAGCGCGTGGATTTTGCGGGATTGACCGTCGCTCTACAGGACCATTGGCAGCGGATTTCGCGGAAATTTCCAAATGTAGACGATATCACTGTTATTGGAATTGACCTGACGAAGAGATCGAGCTGATTGGAAATAGTAAATTTCATAATTCAGTACTATGAATAAAAGCCCAACCAGGCACTACACCCGACCGCCAACAGCGGTGCGTTTTTTGAAACGCTGTCTTTCGCATAAATATTGTAGTTTTTGGAAGGCTTTCCCCCGCATTGTTGGCGGTCGGTGAGCTTATCGTTATAAGCCAATCTATGAACAAAGAGGAAAATTAATATGGCTGATCGTAGTCGAAAGGTAATTGGTTATTTTGCTTTTGCATCTCCTACTGAAGTTGTATGTACGGGAGATCAAGGCGACGCATGTGTAATATCTGGATCTGTTCGAGCTATGAAAGCTTTCCTTAAAGAAATTGATCCGGATGAGCAAAAAGGACATACCGTAAAAAAGACGAGATTCGGGGAAATATTGAGAGGTCTTAAACTTGGTGCGACATATGGGTTTGACGAGGAGTCATATAAAAAATTTTATCCGCTCGCACGGAAAGAAGGATTACCAGTTGAAGAAGGCAACATTAATGAAATGAAAGTTAAGGGTTTTCGGTTTTTTACAGTCCAATTAAAGAGCTTATAACCTGTAGCTTCAGCAGACAGCCAGGGCCGTGGCGATTATTACACTACGAAGTAACTTGAAATTAACCAGATTTTCCAAAGTCAGCAGCAGCCCTGGCTGCTGCTGAACCAAACGTTCGGCCCCACACAAGAAAGGTAAATGAATGCCAATAATAAGCCGCTTCCTCGGAATCGTCATTGCTATGTACTGGGATGATCATAGCCCTTCCCGCTTCCATGCGAAGTATAGTAGCTATGAAATAACCGTAAACATCCACACTGGTGTAGTGGCAGGCAGATTTCCAAAACGTGAGCTACGCCATGTTTTGGAATGGTACGACATCCATAAAGAAGAGTTGTTCGAAGATTGGGAACTGTGTCGAAGACAGGAAGCCCAAAAACCAATAGGTCCCCTGGAGTAAAAGCAATGTTCCTTCATGTTATAGACGTCAAACATATCGAGAACTACAAGATCGAAGTCACCTTTAGCGACGGTCGCAAAGGAGTTGCAGACCTAGACGGTTCTTTCCGGGGAAGCGTCTTTAAACCGCTTGAAGACATCGAATTTTTCTCAAAAGTTGCTTTGGATCAAGAGTTAGAGACGGTGGTCTGGCCCAATGGTGCAGATTTTGCTCCTGAATTTCTTTACTTCAAAGCATTCGGTCATGACCCGGATCTAAAAACGCAATTTAAAGCCTGGGGGTACAGGGCCGAACCAGTCGCTTGAGTTAGACCGGGAGGACCTGCACTTTTTCAGAGAGTGCGTCAACAATTCCAGAACAGGCTTCAAGATAGGCTGCGCTACACTTAG
>DEIL01000269.1:430-1603 GCA_002352445.1 Desulfobulbaceae bacterium UBA2775 | reverse complement strand
CTTAGCTTGTCCGTGCGGTAAAAGAGAAAGGATAGGACCATGATCATAACGCTACGAGTCAAATGCTTACCGGTTGAGGAGTGCATCCAGCTTATTGAGATCGACAATTCGGCATTTGTTCTTGATCTGCATTCCGCGATTCAGCAGGCCGTCGATTTTGATGATGACCACATGTTTGAGTTTTTCATCGGCCGTACTCCTCGCAACCGGGCCATCTCGGTTGGCGGAGACCCCAACTGGAGCACATTTGATCCCTTCAGGCACTATGAGAAAGTTCTCCTATCGGAGATCTTTCCCCTGCCTTCAGGAATGAAGTTGTTCTACTTGTTCGATTTTGGCGATAGTTGGATGTTCCAGATTACTAAGTCCACCAGAAAGGATAAGGTCCCGCAGCCCGGTGTCTCATACCCCAGAGTCGTTGATGCAAAGGGAGGTAACCCCGAGCAATATCCTGAATGGGAATAGCGTAATTCCGAGCGTAATTCCGGGGAGCGTAATTCCGAGGACACCTTACTTAATTCCGGAAGGTATTCTCAAAGATAAGTAAGGTGTCCCCGGAATTCACGGAATTCAGAGGACGGAGTCTCAGGGTATTGCGTGGGATGAAGGTTCCCAAGGTGACGGCGATGAAGTGGGTTACCAGGCCTTTGTTTGTTGTTACAATGTGGGTCTGGCAAGTTTTTGGGAAACAATGGCATTTAACGAGATTCCAGCTTTGGCAGCCTCGATAGCAAGAGCTCGGTGCACCCTCCGATCAATTCGCACATTGAATTGTCCGCTGTATTCCTTCCTTGCCGGTGCAACGGGAACAGGTTCCCCGTGCTTTTGGTAGCTTTCCTTCACGCCCTCCCAAGCGGTCTGTAGTTCGCGCAGAGCGTCTTCCGGCGACTCCCCAAATGCGGATACGTTCGGCAGTTCAACAAAATGTGCAAGATATTCGCCATCATCGTCCAAAAACACATTGATGGTGTACCCATCGAATGGATCAAACCTTTTCATTTTTAGTCTCCTCATATTGCACCAGAAATTGCTCTACCTGGTAGCCCTTTGCTTTTCCACTCCTGCCTTCTTGGATGGGAAGCCGATGCCGTTTTGGGGAATACCAAATTTGGTGACTGCCCTTCTGGTGATCAACTGTCCATCCAGCTTGACGTAAAAGTGTCTGAAATTCGC
>DEIL01000269.1:0-365 GCA_002352445.1 Desulfobulbaceae bacterium UBA2775 | reverse complement strand
CATAGTGTAACTATATACAGTTACCGGCCAAAAGTCAATGCGAATTCCGCGCGCGAATTCCGGACCGAATTCCGGGGACACCTTACTTAATTCCGGAAGGTGAATACATGATGTAATCTATCTTTAAATTGTGCGATTAAGTATTGAATCCTTTTCAAAAACTTAAGTCCGACGATACCGCAATTTCAGTTGTCACCCGGGGAGAACTGCTCTATAAAGGAAGTCTTCCAGGAAATCATGCTGGGAATTAAAATATCCGGAGGCAATATTCCGCCACAAGGTTTTTCCCGCGATGCGCGGGACTGCTTTCCAGAGAAACGGGTAGGAAACTGATGGAATCAATCCGGTCACAAAAGGCCCGGATA
>DEIL01000036.1 GCA_002352445.1 Desulfobulbaceae bacterium UBA2775 | reverse complement strand
CCCAGTCTTCTGCAGATAATGAACGAGCAGATCAGGCTGATAAAACTATGAACGTCACAGAGTTTGACCCCCTGAATAAACAGCAGGAGCTGAAGGAGTTGGGAGATTCCCTGACTAAAAAAGAAACGGTTATTGCTCAAAAGGAACAGGAGCTAAAGACCGCTAAAGACGCGATAACCCAAAAAGAAGCGGAGCTGAATGATAAAAGTGTTCAGCTGGAAGAGATGGAGCTTCAGGCAAAAAATGGTTTTCCAAAACTCTTTAAGGAAAAGTTCGCAGCGTTCAAAAAACAATTGGAGCAACGGGAAGCTAACTGCGTTAGTGAATTGGAGTCTCTTGAAGTCGAAAAGGAAAAATTGCGGCAACGAAAGTTCACGATTCAAAAGGCTGAAATACAAAGGGACAGTGGGTATGCAGATGCCCAGGCGAAGCTTGATGACGAGCTCTTCAATCTTCGTGAAAAACAGGCAAAGGAGCTGGAGTCAAAACGGGCAAACGCTCTGACTTCCATTGAAAAAGAACTTTCAGAGGAGAAAACCTCAAAAATAGCAAGCTTGGAGAAAGAGATAGCTGATAGATTGAAAGCTCATGAGGCGGCGATTCGACAGGAACAGGATGAGCTCGAACAAAAAAGAAAGTCGTTACTGAAGGATAAGGCTAAGCTTGATGAACTCAAGTATGAGCCTGAGTACCAAAAGCAGCGGCTTCAATCCCGCGAAGACGCTCTTGAGGAAAAAGAAGTGAATTTAAATGTTGAGGTGGATGCCAAAGTCGGTGAGCGGAAACAATCTTTTGAAAATGAAAAGTCTGCGCTCATTGACGAAATTGCCCGGTTGAGAGAATCCATCAAAACGAGCAGTGATTTAATTTCTAACTTTGAAGAGCTGAAGCATAAACTCGGTGATGAAGACCCTGCCTCTGTGTTACTGAAGTTGAAAACCTATGAAGAGGAAATCAAAAGGCTGCGTGAGGATCTTGCCACACGCCCAACGCAGGAGATACAGGAAGCCTTTGATCGGTTGAAATCCGAAAAATGTGAGTTGCAGCTGGCCTGCGAGCGGCTCTCTGAGGAAAATGATGCTCTCAGAAGTTCTGCACGCACCCAGTCAGATCTTGAAATGCAGGTAGCAGAGCAGTCCGACAAAAACAAATCGTTACTGATACGGAAGGAATCAGTGGATGCCGACAACAACCGATTGAGGGAAGAACTGAAACGTTTACAGGCATCTTACGAACGCAAACAGGAGCGTGAGGCAAGGATTCAGGATATTGAAACTCCATATATCGAAAAGGAACTACCCCGTGCTACTCTACCTAAACCAGATATAAAAAATATAGAAAATGCGAAATATGAGCTTGACTGGTTAGAAAATATTAGTAAATCCTGCATTGATTATGGACTGAGATTCCCACGACGAATTTTACACGCATTCCATACAGCACTCAAAACATCAGAGTGGTCTCCTATGACTGTTTTGGCAGGTGTGAGTGGAACCGGTAAATCTGAGCTGCCAAGACTGTATTCACATTTTGGTGGTATCAATTTTCTGAGCCTGTCAGTTCAGCCGAACTGGGACAGTCAGGAATCCATGCTTGGTTTTTTCAATTCCATAGATAACAAATTCGATGCCCAGCCTGTTCTACGGTTGTTGGCACAAAGTCAAAAGGCACAAGCTGAAGGTTATCCTTTTGGGCTTAAAGATGTCATGAGTCTGATACTGATGGATGAGATGAATCTTGCTCATGTTGAACTCTATTTTGCGGAATTCTTGAGCAAACTTGAGCTGCGACGTGGTCACAAAGACAATGAGGTTCCCAGCCTTGAAGTGAAACTTGGTGCAGGTATCCAGCACTATGACCTTCCGCTGGGAAGAAACGTTCTTTGGGCTGGAACAATGAATCAGGATGAAACCACCAAATCTCTTTCAGACAAGGTTCTTGATCGTGGAATTGTAATCAACTTTCCTCGGCCAACTACTCTGGAGAGGCGTCGTCAACTGAAGCAGTTGGTCGACCAAGCTCCTCTGTTGTCTCGCAAACTGTGGGAAAGCTGGTGGTGCAGGGAAAGTAAATTCGAAGATAATCAGATTTTGCCCTTAAAAGGATTCGTTGAAGAAATGAACACATCGCTGTCCAAGGTAGGCAGGGCTCTGGGACACAGGGTGTGGCAATCCATCGAATACTACATGTCCAATTATCCGGATGTGCTGGAAGCTCAGAGAAACAACGATGACACTGGACTGGATAAAGCCATGAAAATTGCCTTCGAGGATCAGTTGGTTCAGAAGGTCATGCCAAAACTGCGCGGTATTGAAACCAGAGGGAAATCCAAATCGGACTGCCTTGATAAAATTCGCACTCAGTTGGTGAACGGTCATTATACAATAATCGATGATTTTGATCTGGCGTGTGAGTTTGGCTACGGTCAATTCATCTGGAACAGTGCCAATTATTTAAATGATGATGAGTCTGTAAACGGTCATGAAAATGCGGAGAACTGATAAATGCCGGAACCGCATGTTGTCCGATTGCCATCAACGTCAGCATGTGGCCGCCCAACCTAATCAACACTCTATCAGCGCTATTGATTCTATCGAGTCCATTTACAAGGCATTAAACGATCGGGATGAGATAAAAGCCAAAGCTCTTTTGATGCTGATGTTGCGCAACTGGCTGACAGAAGTCTCAAGCTTTGATCCTGTTTCCGGGCATGCCCTGCATACCGGCATTGTCGATTTTATGGATGTCGTGGCAAAATCGATGCAGGATCAATCTTCCGAGGATGAGATAAAAGACCGTATCTATCGAATTGTGTCGCATACGAAGGAAGCTGTTCTGGCGATCATGGAGCATACTCGGGATAAGATATTACGAGAACATGCCATGCTGCCGATACATGCCGCGAGAGAAATTGACAGTAATAGTGTTCAGTGGCTCAGCCGTCAACCGGGAAGAACACTCCGTGAGAAGCTGTCCGGGAAACCCTATATGAAGGCTGTGAGGCGTAGATCCAGTGTTGATACGTCTGAAAACCGGCTTTTGAGAGCCTTTCTTCTCCGGCTGGAACAGATTCTTATTGAAAGGCAGAATGCTTTAGCTGTGACGACCGAAGAGACCTGCGAGGAATTGCTTGTATCCCTCCAGCGGTGGCTCAGAACTGAAGATGCCTCTGAAATAGGATCTTGGGGAAATCTGCCTCCTAATAATACGCTTCTTCAGGATAAGCGTTATCGAAAAGTTTGGGATGGTTGGCTCTGGTTGCAGGGAATCGACGAGTACATCATGGGAGATAGCACGAGAGTTCAGCATGACATTCTCAGTGTCATTTATTGGAATACCCTTTCTTTGTTGAACCATAGCGGTCGTTTTAGAACAGTTCAGCAACCGGTCGGTCTTGATTATGACAATTTTTCTATAGTCCCAGAATTGCCAATCCGGGGATATTTGTTTACTGCGTGCGACTCAAAAATAAAGGGGAAGATAAAGTTCATTCAGCCCGATAAATCATTCGGATTCATAACTACGGACGACGGACGAGACCTATATTTCAATCCATACAAGCTATCTCGCAAATTAGACATCAATTCACTATCCGCTGGGGATAAAGTCTTTTTTGCTGTCGGCAGTAACCGGAAGGGCGAATGTGTTGACGACATAACCCTTACAACAGGCATCATCCGTGTAGATTTCAATTTGTCGGGTGATGAATGGGATATTAAAGTCGGGGTGGACAAATATTCATTAAAGATTGTTTCCGGCAATCTTGTTATTCAGCAAGGTCAGGGTGCGAAAAAGAAAATAGAAATAAAGCCATCGGCCCTCAATGATATCCCGAAGACGATATTGTCATTAGTCACGGATTCCCCTTTTGAATATTCTGAGCTGATTAACAATCAAAGTGACCAAGTGCGACTGGAACATTATGTTGTGGATCTATGCTCCATCCGTCCAATATTTACGAACAATACCGGTTCTCAGGCACATCTTCCATTCAGATTACTTCAGCAAAAATGGATGATCGATGGCGACGAACGCTTTTTAGATTGCGGTGCTGCCAAAGCCATCGCCCTGCAGCCGGATATTGAAACTGTCAGCATGAGAAGCCTCTTTTTGCATAATTCAACACTTTCAGATGCAGTAAAAAGCAGCGCATCGATGTTTTTTACTAAGAAGTTGAGTGATTATATCACGGCAAACAGATTGACCTATCTTGTCCCTGATTGGGGTAATGACTTTGATTTGGAGGGCATAAGGAAAAGCATCAATTTTTATTTTGAAAAATCGACTCCGCTCCCCAGAAGCATCTCCGCCATCTTTGCATGGCAATCATCAAAGAAATTTTTACAGGATAAAGTCCATGAAAACGATTTTGTGCTGGTGATCGATTCATTTGATAGCGGACTTTCAATAACCCCAGTCCAAGCAATATATCAAAAAGAGCTGGACGAAATTTTACCTGAGACGCAATGCATAAGCTGGGAACGGCACCCCACTGTTATTATAGAAGACAAAAACATACATGCTGGCATGGTTCGGAATCTTACCAAGGATGGGTGCCAGGCATCCGAAGAACTCATTCAATTGTTCGGCTTCGACGGGTTAGCCAGCGATGCCGGGGAAGTGTCTTTTGTGAAAGATGATCACTGGTATCATTTGCCGGGTTCTATTCGGGAGGCTCTGACTCAGGACTTAAACCTCAACCACGCTATCGCGGACTACCTGAACTCTACAAACAGGGATTTTCGGGGAGTTAATATATTTATCCTGCCTCTTGAGAATACAATCAGGAAGCATCCTCATTTGCGAGAGGATTATAAGTGGCTGGGGTCTGAATGGTTACCAATAGAGGGCTGTCAGACTTTAAATAGCTGGCAAGAGGAAGTTAAGAAAGTTGGTGACATTGCCCTTTGGCGTGATCATCTGCCAAAACTATCGATAAAAGTACAGAGTGACAAAGGATATAATGTTAATTTTTATCTGGTAAAAGATGCAACAGTAACACCACAGCGCGGCAGAACTGTGAATATATCAGTAGAAGAATCGTTTACTCTTCCTGCCGGACAAACGCATTACAGTTTCCCTCTGCAACAGGGAGAAGGTAATAAGGAGCTACAATTTGTTGCATACCTGAAATCGCCAGCCTTCCCTTTGAAGGAGGCCACTGCCTGCAGACTGAAGATGACCTATACCTATGGAGCCGACGATCCATAC
>DEIL01000037.1 GCA_002352445.1 Desulfobulbaceae bacterium UBA2775 | reverse complement strand
TCCAATGTCGCCGAGAATATTCGAAACAAAAATCCTCAAATTGCTCAGACTGAGGATCAGGTAAGACTGGCAGAGCTGTTTGTCGCATATTCATTATGTCCCTCGAAGAACAACACAGTCAGTTTAATGGAGCGTATTCTGGATTTGCCCAGAGACGTAATTTCTGAAGAGATCACCAATGAGGCTGAAGAAATCATCAATTCCCTGCAGACGGAACTTCAAGCCAATGACCCTTCCACCTTGCGGCTCGTTCGAGCCCTGCGTGTCAGTGAAGCTGCCTTTGAAGACGATGGTGCGGCAAGAGCTGTTGACTTGCTGGATAAGATCGAAGACGAACCTGCTAATCCGGATTTAAGCGTTCTTGAAAAAGCAGCCCGTTGGCGCAGCGGTAAACCGATGAGCTTTCTTCCAGAGCTCAAAGGGTTAAAAGAGTCGTTGCTCTATAAATACCTGCCTTTGCCCGATTTCAGGACAGAGAAACCAAGAGAGGATGTTTTGAGATTGGTGGCAACGGTCTCTCAGCTTCTGGAGAAAAAACTCAATTCAAGTAATAAGCGGGATGCAATCCTGGTTGAGTTTTTACATGAGCTTGAAGACAATCCGGATGGTGTTCGTGAGGCTATAGAGGATTACAACTTTGTGTATGCTGCAACAACTCAACAGGCGGTCGGGAAAGCCATCATCCGCTCAAAAAATAAAAACGTCCGATATGACCAGCGAACTGAAATGGTTAAGTACGATACGGTGATCATAGATGAGGCTGCGAGAACCAGCCCGAGAGACCTGCTTATCCCGATGTCTCAGGCGGAAAAAAGGATAATCCTTGTCGGAGACCACCGGCAGCTGCCTCACCTGATTGATGAAGAGGTCGCCAGAGCTTTGGAAGGTGATGATTCATCCGGTCCGCCGTTGGATGTCGATTTTGTGAAGAAAAGTATGTTTGAGTATTTGTTCAACCGCCTGAAAAAACTGGAGGAGAAGGATAACATCAAACGAACAGTGACGCTGGATGCTCAGTACCGAACCCATCCAGTTTTGGGCATATTTACCAGTGATAATTTTTATTCCCAATACAATGAAGGTTATCGCTCACCATTGCCAGCGGATCTATTCCAACAGTCACTTAAGAATATTTCGGGGAAGTCGGCAATTTGGATAGATGTACCTAACTTAGCTGGAAAAGAAGGTAAGACTGGTTTTAGTCGTAAAAGAGTGGCAGAGGCACAAAAAATAGCGAAGACGTTAAGTGGTTGGATAAAATCTGATGCGGGCAAGGAGCAGACTTTCGGAGTTATCAGTTTTTATAAAGCTCAGGTTTTCGAAGTTTACCGTGAATTACAGCAGTATGACATTACCGAGAAAGCTTCAGATGGTTCGTGGCAGATATCTAAAAGTTTTAGGTTTCTGGAGAATGGTGGGGAACGACTAAGGATTGGGACAGTAGATGCTTTTCAAGGGATGGAATTTGACATCGTTTTTCTTTCAATTGTGCGTACTCAAGAACCTAAGAGATTAGATTCATGGGTTAAAAAAGAAAAGAATTATGAAAAGGTGAAACGAGGGGTGTTCGGTCACCTTATGTCAGAAAACCGCTTATGCGTGAGCATGAGCCGCCAGAAAAAGGTTTTAGCCATTGTGGGTGACAGATTTCTTGCAAATACTCAGATAGCAGGTGATGCAGTTCCGGCTCTGAAAAACTTCTATGATTTGTGCCATAAACAGGGGGTGATCCTATGAGCGCTCCAATTGTTAAAAACAGGGCAAAAGATCATCGCCCTAAAGTAATCAGTTTCCGCGCAGCATTGGATGGATTGAACATAGCCGCCAGACAAAATGTTCTATGGCCTTGCCATGCGTTCAACATTTCTATTCCGCTAAAGAAAAAGAGCGGTCTCAATGTGTTCGAAGAAACTGTTTTAAGGATTACAGAAATCGAATCCGGCGATACGGACAGGATTGCGCTGCTCACTTGTCTGGAAAAGGAACTGGTGGCCTTCATTCAGAATCGTCTCAACCAACTTGGCCTGTTGAATAATCGCTATGAGCTATCAGAAGAAGGTAAAAAATTACTGAAAAATTGGCGCAATAAAGACGATGCAAGCGTCGAATATACAGCTGGAACTGTTTTTGTGGATCTCCATTCTGGAAAACTGTTGCCATATATTCACATAGGGAACCTCACGCAAGAAAAGGTATCATCCATTAAGTGGCCATCCGTTCTGATTGAACTTGGCTCTACAGGGCAATCAAAACCTGCTGAATGTCATCTAATCTCTCATAGCAAACAATCTTATTGGAAATCAGTTCCAAACTCCAACGACATTATCAGAGCCATCAGGGAGTTTAAGAAAAAGTACAAACGACATGCTCTTTTGAACCACGGTGTTGACCAGTACCCACCACCGGTTCCAATGGCTGAGGCCATATCAATAAATGAGAACCCTGAACTAGTCTATTTGCATTGCCAAGCTCTTATCCAGATAGGCAATTCTGACCTTCTGGTGACAGATGGATGCGGCTTTGGCTTCTCTGAAAGCTTTGCCAACTACCTTACTTTTCAAAATTCAAAATGGATAACCAACCTTAAGCAGAAAGGGATTGTTGACAAGGTCGGTAATGCTGGAGGTTCTGGCGAACAATCTTCAAGAAGATCCTATAAATATGCTGGAATAAGCAGACGAATTCAAAGTAGTAAAAAAGCACTGCAAAAGGTCACGGCACTTAAAGTTGATAGCACTTACTACGAAAGCGATTTTAGGCAAGAAGTTGAAAATGGAATCAAAAACCTATACGCAGCACTGGAGTGGGTATTACGACAGGTTGTTGCAGATGCTCCCATGCCGGAATGGGAGCAAATCTTTGATAGTGGCAATTTTCGGGATAATGAGAAATTGCTAATAGGATTTGCCAATAAAGTTGGCTTTGCTGTTAACCAAAAGAATAAGAGTTTGCTGCAGGTTAAGGCTGGAGCCATAAGACAGATTGAGCATGGTAAGGTGGAGCTTCAGCCCTTGCTTGCTCTTGGTATCGCAGGAGCAAGCAGCAATGCGAATCATCCTGTGCATCGGTTAGCCCAAAATCATTCTGGATTTTTGAGTCACGCTTTGAAGCTAAAGAAATACCGTGATCCGATTGAACATGGGAGCACAGCGGAATTAAATGTTGATGAAAAGACCCTCAGAGAGTTAATCGAAACAATGACCCCCATGATTATTTCGTTGGTGCCGGGTGTTGCAGATGACTTGGATGAAGTTGATAGGACTAATTGCGATCGCGACATCAATCAGGAACGACTCAAAGCGACTGTCGAACTGGAGAAAGCATTCGGCGTAGCTTCTGTTTCTGAGATGACTCCAAATGTGAAAGAACAATTTATGCGCTCTGACATAATGCTGACAAATTTCACGGGTGATAAAGCTGTTGAAATCATCAAATGTTATGCGTCGATAATACAGCATGTTCTCTTTGACGCGATGAAAGATAGAAGGCTCGAAAAAAAGAATAAAGATATGAGGGATAGAGCTGTTGAGAATATTGTTCAGGGTAAATTTTATCCTGGGACTGAAAATGTCCCGCAAGAAATTACCACCGTAGCTCCACACAATATAAGGCGTGCTGTTCAGGGCTCAAGCACAACACTGGGAGCTCACCTTCTTGCCGTGTTCCTGTTGGGATCAGAAAATGAGCTGATTCAGCTTCAAAAATCAGATCCAACATTCGTTGATTTTGTCGCCAATTTGATCCGACTGCGTGGACACGGCAATAAACAGCAATCTGACCTTTCACGAGACGACATGGAGTCGTTGAAAAATAATGTATTCAAAGCAATCAAGATAATAACGGAGGTCTTCTAATGGGCAACAAGAACAAGCAGAACGCCCAGTCTTCTGCAGGTAATGAACAAGCAGAACAGGCTGATAATAGTATGAACGTTACAGAGGCTGGCCTCCTGAATAAACAACAGGAATTGAAGGATTTGGAAGGTGACCTCCGCCAGAAAGTGGCGGTTCTTGCTAAGGGAGAAGAGGATCTTAAAGCGACAAAAGAATCCTTATCCCGACAAGAAGGGGATTTGAATAAAAAATTTGCCCGTCTGGAATTAATGGAACTGCAGGCAAAAAATGGATTTCCAAAGCTATTTGAAGACAAGTTCGCGTCTTTCAAAAAAAAATTAGAGCAAAGAGAAGCTCAAAGCGTGAGCGAGTTGGAATCGATTGAAGCCGAAAAGGAAAAATTACGGCAACGAGAGCTAACGATTCAAAAGGCTGAAATACAAAGGGACAATGGTTATGCAGATGACCGGGCAAAGCTTGATGACGAGCTCTTCAATCTTCGTAAAAAGCTGGAAAAGGAGCTGGAGTCAAAAAGGACAACCGAGCTGGCTGCCATTGAAAAAGAACTTTCTGAAGAGAGAAACTCCAGACTATCAAGCCTGAATAAAGATATCGCTGATAGATTGAAAGCTCATGAGGCATCGCTTCAACAGGAAAAAGGTGAGCTCGAACAAAAAAGAAAGGTTTTCCTGAAGGAACATGCTGAGCTTGATGAACTTAAGGATGAGCTTGAGTACCAAAAGCAGCGGCTTCAAGCCAGCAAAGACCGCCTTGAGGAAAGAGAAGCTAATTTGAATGTTGAGGTGGATGTCAAAGTTGTTGAACGGAAACAATCCTTTGAAAATGAAAAGTCCGCGCTCAATGATGAAATTGCCCGTTTGAGAGAATCCATCAAAACGAGCAATGCTCTAGTTTCGAACTTTGAAGAACTGAAGCATAAACTCGGTGATGAAGACCCGGCCGCTGTTTTGGTGAAATTGAAAACCTATGAAGAGGAAATCAAAAAGCTGCGCGAGGACCTCGCCACACGTCCAACGCAGGAAATGCAGGAAGCTTTTGATCGATTGAAATCCGAAACGAGTGAGCTGCAGCTGGCCTGTGAACGACTCTCTGAAGAAAATGATGTTCTCAGAAGTTCTGCACGGACCCAGTCAGATCTTGAAATGCAGGTAGCAGAGCTGTCCGATAAAAACAAATCTTTGCTGAGACGGTTTGAATCAGTGGATGCCGACAACAACCGATTGATGGAAGAGCTGAAACGCTTACAGGCATCTTACGAACGTGAACAGGACCGTGAGGCAAGGATTCGGGACATTGAAACACCATATATCAAAAAAGAACTACCTCGTGCTGTCGATAAAGTTGAAGAACTTCAATGGCTGGACGGCATCAATAAATCCTGCATTGATTATGGACTGAGATTCCCACGACGAATTTTACACGCATTCCATACAGCACTCAAAACATCAGAGTGGTCTCCTATAACTGTTTTGGCAGGTGTGAGTGGAACCGGTAAATCTGAGCTGCCAAGACTGTATTCACATTTTGGCGGAATCAACTTCTTGAGTCTTTCAGTACAGCCGAACTGGGATAGTCAGGAATCCATGCTTGGTTTTTTCAACTCCATCGATAACAAGTTCGACGCCCAGCCTGTTCTGCGATTATTAGCGCAAAGTCAAAAGGCTCAAGCTGAAGGCTATCCTCTCGGACTTGAAGATGTCATGAGTCTGATTCTGATGGATGAAATGAACCTTGCTCATGTTGAGCTCTATTTTGCGGAATTTCTGAGCAAACTTGAACTGCGGCGTGGTCGCAAAGGTAACGAGGTTCCCAGCCTCGAAGTGAAGCTTGGGGCAGGCATCCAGCACTATGATCTGCCTTTGGGAAGGAATGTTCTTTGGGCTGGAACAATGAATCAGGATGAGACCACCAAATCTCTTTCAGACAAGGTTCTCGATCGCGGGATAGTAATCAACTTTCCTCGGCCGACTACTCTGGAGAGGCGTCGTCAGCTGAAGCCGTTGGGCGATCAAGCTCCTCTGTTGTCTCGCAAACTGTGGGAAAGTTGGTGGTGCAGAGAAAGTAAATTCAATGACGATCAGATTTTGCCATTCAAGGGATTCGTTGAAGATATGAACACTTCGCTATCCAAGGTCGGCAGGGCTCTGGGGCACAGGGTGTGGCAGTCCATCGAATACTACATGTCCAATTATCCCGATGTGCTGGAAGCTCAAAGAAACAACGATGATGCAGGCTTGGAAAAAGCGATGAAAATCGCTTTTGAAGATCAGCTGGTTCAGAAGGTTATGCCTAAACTGCGCGGCATTGAAACCAGAGGTAAATCCAAATCGGACTGCCTTGATAAAATTCGAACTCAGCTGGCGAATAATGACTATACAATAATCGATGATTTTGATCTGGCTTGTGAGTTTGGCTACGGTCAGTTCATCTGGAATAGCGCCAATTATTTAAAGGATGATGAGCCTGTGAACGGTCAGGAAAATGCGGAGAACTGATAAATGCCGGAACCGCAAAAATATAAGCTAACGGCAAGACAGAAACGCATGTTGTCCGATTACCATCAACGTCAGCATGCGGCCGCCCAGGTTGTTGAACCATCCATCAGCGCTATTGATTCTATCGAGTCTATTTACAAGGCATTAAACGATCGGGGTGAGATAAAGGCCAAGGCTCTCTTGATGCTGATGCTGCGCAACTGGCTGACGGAGGTCTCAAACTTCGATCCTGTTTCCGGGCACGCTCTGCATACCGGTATTGCTGATTTTATGGATGTCGTGGCAAAATCGATGCAGGATGAATCACCTGAGGGTGAGATAAAGGACCGTATCTATCGAGTTGTGTCGCATACGAAGGAAGCTATTCTGGCAATCATGGAACATACTCGGGATAAGATATTACGAGAACATGCCATGCTGCCGATACATGCCGCGAGAGAAGTTGACAGTAAAAGTGTTCAGTGGCTCAGCCGCCAGCCGGGAAGAACCCTCCGTGAGAAGCTGTCCGGTAAACCCTATATCAAGGCTGTCAGGCGGAGATCCAGTGTTGATACGGCAGAGAACCGACTTTTGAGAGCCTTTCTATTCCGGCTGGAACAAATACTGATTGAAAGGCAGGATGCTTTAGCTACAGCAACAGAAGAGACTTGCGAAGAACTGCTTGTTTCCCTCCAGCGGTGGCTCAGATCTGAAGATGCTTTTGAAATTGGAGCGTGGGGAAATCTTCCTCCTAATAACACGCTTCTTCAGGATAAGCGTTATCGAAAAGTTTGGGATGGTTGGCTTTGGCTGCAGGGCATCGACGAGCACATCATTGGAGACAGCAAACGAGTTCATCGAGATATCCTCAGTGTCATTTATTGGAATACCCTTTCTTTGCTGAACCATAGCGGTCGATTCAGGACAGTTCAGCAACCGGTCGGTCTTGATTATGACAATTTTTCTATAGTCCCAGAATTGCCAGTCCGGGGATATTTGTTCCCTGCGTGCGACTCAAAAATGAAGGGGAAAATAAAATTCATTAAGCCAGATAAATCATTCGGATTTATAACCACGGACGACGGACGAGACCTATATTTCAACCCATACAATCTATCTCGCAAATTAGACATCAATTCACTATCCGCTGGGGATGAAGTCTCTTTTGCTGTCGGCAGTAACCGACAGGGTGAATGTGCTGACGACATAACCCTTACAACAGGCATCATCCCTGTAGATTTCAGTTTGTCGGGTGATAAATGGGATATTCAAGTCGGGGTGGATAAATATTCATTAAAGATTGTTTCCGGCAATCTTGTTATTCAGCAAGGTCAGGGTGCGAAAAAGAAAATAAAAATAGAGCCAGCGGCCCTCAAAGAGATCCCGAAGACGATATTGTCATTAGTCACGAATTCCCCTTTTGAATATTCTGAGCTGATTAACAATCAAAGCGACCAAGTACGGATGGATAGTTCTGTTGTGGATCTATGCTCCATCCGTCCAACGTTTACGAACCAGATTGGTTCTCAGGCCCATCTTCCATTCAGATTGCTTCAGCAGCATTGGCCCCTAAATGTTAATGGAGGGTTGGTGATAGACTGCGGCTATGCAAAATCCATCGCCTTGCATCCTGATATTGAAACGGTCAGTATGAGGAGCCTCTTTTCACATAGCTCAACACTTCCCGATGCAACCAAAAGTAGTGCGTCGATGTTTTTTACCAAAAAGTTGAGTGACTATATCACGGCAGACAAACTGACCTACCTTGTCCCTGATTGGGGTAATGACTTCGACCTGGAGGGAATAAGAAAAAGCGTCAATTTTTATTTTGAAGAGTCGACACCGCTTCCCAAAAACATCGCCGCTATCTTTGCATGGCAATCATCGAAGAAATTTGTACAGGATAAAGTCTGTGAGAATGATTTTGTGCTGGTGGTCGATTCATTTGACGGCGGTATTTCAATAACCCCTGTTCAAGCAATATACCAAAAAGAGCTGGACGCAATCTTGCCTGAGACACAAGGCATGAGCTGGGAAAGACACCCTACGGTTATTGTGCCAAACAGAAGCATTCATACTGCCATGGCTCGCAATCTTGACCACAATGGCTGCCAGACATCTGAAGAGCTCATCCAGTTGTTCGGCTTCGATGGTTTAGCGAGTGATGCCGGGGAAGTGTCTTTTGTGAAAGATGATCACTGGTATCATTTGCCGGGTTCTATTCGTGAGGCTCTGACTCAGGACTTAGATCTCAAAATATTATCAAACTACGCTATCGGTGACTGCCTGAACTCTACAAACAGGGATTGTCGGGGAGTTAATGTATTTATCCTGCCTCTTGAGGATACAATCTGGAAGCCTGATTTGCGAAAGGATTACAAGTGGCTGGGGTCTGCATGGTCACCAATAAAGGGCTGTCAGACTTTAAATAGATGGCAAGAGGAAGTTGATGATATTGCCCTTTGGCGTGATCATTTGCCTGAGCTATCGATCAGAATCGTGCGTGATGGACACTTTGAAAATTTCTATCTGGTAAAAGATGCAACCGTAACACCACAGCGCGGCAGAACTGTGAATATACCAGTAGAAGAATCGTTTACTCTTCCTGCCGGACAAACGCATTACAGTTTCCCTCTGCAGCAGGGAGAAGGTAATAAGGAACTGCAGTTTGTCGCATACCTGAAATCGCCAGCCTTCCCTTTGAAGGAGGCCACGGCCTGCAAGCTGAAGATGACTTATACCTATGGAGCGGATGATCCATACGAACTGAAATTCATTCCTTTGGATTCAGCGGAAGCAGGTTTTAAATCTATACGGGTTGAATGGCGCTCAGCATCAGAGGGTGAAACTGCTGATCTTGAAAACCTGACAATTCCTGATTTTCCAGCCCGTAAAACATGGTCTGATTTTCAGAAATTCCCCAAAGAAGGTGGCAAGAGCTTCTCTGACCTTTTGGACTGGTGTTGCTCAAAGCTTGCAGGCTTGGATGATCTGATCTCGTTCGATTATGAGCAGGAACTCCAGACTATCGTGAATAGAAGGAAAGTCGGGAAGTTGGAATGGGGAACCAATGATCGTACCGGGAAATACTATTGTAGGGTCAATGTTGAGGGTGAGAGTGTCTTTTGCCACAGCTCTCAATTTGTAGAGGCGGTTGATGAAAATTCCCTGTATGAAGGTTGCCAGGTTTATCTGGATGTTTTTACAAATGAAAAAGGACCTTCCGGGTCAAATATAACATTTTCCGAGAGCTTAACCTCAAGGCTACAAGAGAAGGTACAGGATACTATCAATCGGAAGCTTTCCAGAACGATGGAGTTTGTTGAAAAAGGAATTTTCAGTCTTCGTTTTCCAGCATTAACCATCTGGAATCATGGACACTCCCTTTCAGAGTCAGATGTCCCTGACCATTTCAGAAACTCGATATTCGAAGGAACTCAAAATGTACTTTCAATAATTGAGTCTGAAAATATGCCTGACACGCTTAAAGAAGAGCTTTTCTTCTTTTTGTGCTGTCTCCACAAGGATGCCCCAGGAATTGTTGGCACCCGACTACTTGATGCTGTTAAGGACAAAAGGCTTTTACGGAGGTACCACAGGAACATTGCGTTCGCCATCGGTAGTGCCGAACTGCCATGGCAACAGGAGTTGTTGGAGAATGTCATAAACCCCATTGATAATGAGGGCCTAACCAGATCCATTACCATGGAGGTTTTGTCGATAGCCTTCTGGCGGTCTAAAGCACTGATTCTAACTTTGACTGAAGAGGAGCTGGGAACCTTAAACCGGAACTTATATGGCTGCCTCGAGTTCGATATCCAAAAGGTTGTGAATGACGGGAAAGGCTATCAGATAGCAACCCTCTGTAAACATTTGGAACTACTTCTTGCACTCCTGAAAAGCCGAGGGAACGAGGGTGAAGGTTTCAAAGCGATTTTAGCTCCGGATAAGGATCTGACCAAAAAATATGTGAACTTGGTAGATGATGTCTCAAGAATAGTGATTGATGGCGACATTGAACTGAAGTCCCGAATCAGCCTTCAAATTGATAAGCCGGAATTGTTCCGCAGTACCCCTGATCTGCTATATGCATTACGGATGTATCTGACCGGTGATTCTGGAGCGAACACTATTGTTATTACAGGAGTTAGCGATGAAGACTGAGGTTTGTAAAACACACCGCCGGGTATTCAATCGGGAATCGAACCCACGTCCGTTCTCTGTTTCGGGAAAATGTAGAGAATTAAATTTCTCTCGGCGTCCGGCAGGCTAAGGAGAACATAGGGTTCCATTAAACATTTAGGGTAAATTCCCCA
>DEIL01000142.1:3047-3290 GCA_002352445.1 Desulfobulbaceae bacterium UBA2775 | reverse complement strand
CGAGCCTGCGAGACTCCGGATCGGACTTTTTACGACGCCATCATTATTTGTCTCTTGTGAGAACATAGTGCGCCAATCCCTCAAGCAATTCACGTTCAAAAAGAGTGGTCTTGACATCAAATTCTTGTAAGGCTTTACATGCTGTGCTCACAGCTTCTACCGCTCTTTCCCGTGCAAAACCAAAACCTTTATATTTTTCTATCAGTTGACATACCTCGTCGACACATTCTTTTCTTTTATCTG
>DEIL01000142.1:2132-2981 GCA_002352445.1 Desulfobulbaceae bacterium UBA2775 | reverse complement strand
TGAGAGTTATAATCAATGGCAAGGTCATCTTCCCTTCTATAAGATCATTGCCAATCTCCTTGCCGGTTTTTGCTGAATCTCCCTGATAATCCAACAGATCATCGATAATTTGAAATGCACATCCCAGATTATCTCCATACAGTTGCATTGCGAGGATTTGTTCCCTGTTTCCCCCTCCATACATCGCACCAATCGCACAGGCGGCGGAAATCAGAAGGCCGGTTTTCCCCATTATTGCATCATGGTAATCAAGCTCAGAAAGATTAGTGTTCACACTATTTCTCAACTGCATAAATTCTCCGTCCGCCATCCCTGCAGTTGCTGCACAGAAAACTTTAAGCCCTTCCTTCCCGGAAAAACGACCAACAACGGACATGGAATATGCATGAAGGAAATCACCTGCTAGAATCGCAGGAGCGATACCAAACTTTCGATTGATGGTAGGTTTGCCGCGACGACTATCAGAATTATCAATGATATCATCATGAAAAAGCGTTGCACCATGAAGATATTCAAAAGCACATGCCAGCCGATAGATTTTATCGTCACTGTTTCCACATAAGCGTGATGCGATCACTGCCAGGAGGGGCCTGATACGTTTTCCACCGTTTAAAAGCCCATATTCCAGAACTTCAGCAAGAAGGTCATCAATTGTCGGCAGCAATTCCGTCAAATCCCTTCTCATCTGATTTTCAATCTTTTCCGCTTCTATTTTGATCGCGGTGAATAATTTTTCAAATCGTTTGCTTTGCATTGAACTCTTTCGTATTTACCTGAAAGTCATGTGTGATTTGGAATGAGAGGGATTCGGAGGAGTGTCGACATAACAATCCACAGCCTGCGAGGACG
>DEIL01000142.1:0-2116 GCA_002352445.1 Desulfobulbaceae bacterium UBA2775 | reverse complement strand
ACTCCTCCGAATCCCGGTTACATTGCTTTCATACCAGCAAAATGGTGTCATCGTGGCTGAATTTTTGCATGATGATCTCTATTCTGATATTCGTGTAAAAAATGTGGATATCTCTTCTGTTGTCCTCACTACCGGCGCAGGAGGCAGACTTTTAAGAAAAGAACGGCCATACCCCTTTTTAAACAACCGCACATCCATTATTGCAAGAACACCACTATCTGATGCGGACCGCATCAACCTCCCTACACCCTGTTTCAAACTCAGGATCGCCCTTGGCACCTGAAATTCAAAAAACGGCTTCCCACCATTCTCAGTAATATGCTGGATACGCGCCTGTATAATAGGATCACTGGGAACCTCAAAGGGTAACTTATCAATTATAACACAACTGAGGGATTCACCAACAACATCAACTCCTTCCCAGAAACTTGCAACAGCCAGCAATACCGAGTGCCTCTCTTCTCTAAAATTTCTCAACAAACCATCTCGTGATGCTGTCCCCTGTACCAGAACAGGGTAGTCAAGAAATTCATCAAGATACTCCGCCATCCTCTCCATACCTTTAAAGGAAGTAAATAACACCAACGCCCTCCCCTCACTGATCTTCAGTATTCCAAGAACCCGCGAACACACCTCATCTCCGTATTCGGCTGCAGAAGGCTCAGGAAAAGAATTTTCAGGTATGTAGAGAATAGACCTGTTCCGGTAATCAAACGGTGAATCAAATCGTAAAAACTCTGCCCTGTCATCAAGCCCCAGCCTTTCCTTCAGGTAGGAAAAATTCCCTCCGGAAGAGAGTGTTGCCGAGGTCAGTACACAGGCTGATACTGCTGAATAGAGTGTACTGTTCAGTTCAGTTGCAACCTCTATCGGTGTTGCGGATAAGACAACAGAACGTTCTCTTTTCTCATACCAGTAAACATACGGTTGTTCATTATCACCGGAATCCAGAGCTATTTCCCGCAAATCCTTATTCAGTTCATTGCCGCGCCTCTCAAGAACCTTCCACGATTCACCATAACTGCCATACCGCAGGAGCTTCCCGCTAACCCTGTTCAAGCCGCTGGACAGCAACTCAATTTCACTCTTCCATAGATCAGGGGTAAGATCGTCAATCAGCCCCTGTAGATAGTATCTGCCGCGCTTAACCGGAAACAAGGCCATAAATGAATCAATACGCTGCCTGAGCCCTTGTGCTGCCTGCCTGACAACAGCAACTTCAGCCGGTGGGAGATCAAGTTCAGCCTGCCGTTCCATATCGAAAATAAAATCATTAATCCGGTATTGACTGAAACTTTTGCCAAAAAACGTGGTCGCCACATTTTCTATATGATGCGCCTCATCAAAAATCACAGCTTCATAGCGTGGGAGAACCTCGCCATATCCTCCTTTTCGCAGAGCAAGATCAGAAAACAAAAGGTGATGGTTGACGATCAAAATTCGAGCGGAACCAGCCTGTTTCCGTAAGGAGGTTATAAAACAATTCGCTGCTTCAGGACAGTCACCACCGAGACACTGATTCGAATGGGCAGATATTTTGGGCCACAGTTGAGACCTTTCACTCAACCAGTCAAGTTCCCCCCTGTCTCCTGTCTCTGTAGATTTCAACCAATCCTCAATTTTACTGAGCCGAGGATCATCAACCAGAGAAAGCTGCGGATTACTCACATATTGATACCACCGATAGAGGCAAAGATAGTTAGACCTGCCTTTGACACAGAGCACAGAGATTTTTTTATCTGTTATCTGCTCAACGAGAGGAATTTCCTTTTTTAAAATCTGATCCTGAAGATTTAAGGTGGCCGTAGAAATAACAACCCTTTTGCCGGATAAGATCGCTGGGATTAAATATGCAAGTGTTTTTCCTATGCCTGTTTCAGCCTCAACTACCAGAATTGCTCCACACTGTTCCCCATCGGAACCGTTTGACTTCGCAGCCAGGACTCCAGCGACAGCTTCTGCCATCGCCTTCTGCCCTTCGCGAGGTTCAAATTTATTTAGATGCGCGGCAAGCGCACCATTATCTGCAAAGATCTCTTTCAAAGACTCTCTCTCCTTGCCAGCCTACCAGCATACAACGTTATTGAGGACTCTGTTATACGATTTTATCTCTCTA
>DEIL01000115.1 GCA_002352445.1 Desulfobulbaceae bacterium UBA2775 | reverse complement strand
ATTTTCTTCAGCAAGATATCTCAAGCCTTTCATATCCCGGTTTGAAACCTTTGTTGCGGACTTCACTTCTATGGCTGTTTCAGTCCCGATAAGAAAATCAACTTCCTGGCCGTTTTTTGAGCGCCAGTATGTCAAAGAGTGTCTTTTTCTNNTGGTAACTCAGGTAGGCGCGAAGTTCCATGCAGATAAATTGCTCAAAATTTTTACCATATAAGTTGGAGTTACGTTCAATTGTCTCTGTACCTGCCAGGATATTTGTGACACCGGGATCAAAAAAATAAAATTTAGCCTTTTTTATAGCTTTTCTTTTCTGTGATTCCACCCAGGCCGGTAAAAGATATCCCACCAAAGTATCTTCAAGAAGAGAAACGTACTCTGTAACCGTAGAAGGAGGAACCTGGGAGTCATTTGCAAGCTTGGTGAAATTGAGCATTTCACCGTTGGCAAGAGCAATCGTTTTTAGAAAACGGCTGAAAGGAGGAAGTCGCCTGATTAACCCCTCTGCCATGATTTCTTCTCTCAGGTAAGTGTTTACATATGCGTCAAGTTCTTCCTCCGGGTAATCACTTAAATAAACAGCAGGGAGGCTGCCATAGAGAAGGTATCGATCCAATTCAAAATTATCGATCTCTTTGTAGATTAAAGGAAACAATTTGGCCTGCCATACTCGTCCTGCCAGGAGGTTGGCCTGCCCTCTTTTCAGCTTGCGGGCACTTGAGCCGGTGAGCAGGAATGTTCTTTTTTGAGATTCAATAAGACGATGGACTTCATTAAGAAGTTCTGGGATTCGTTGGATTTCATCAATGACAATAATGTCATTGTGTTCTGAATTTATAATCGATTCGAGTTCGTGGGGAGAACTGGAAAGCTTGAGGAAAAGGCGGGAGTCCAGCAGGTCAATCACAGTAGAGGTATCAGCCAGTTGTCGTCTGATTATTGTAGACTTGCCGGTTGAGCGAGGACCAAACAGGAAAAATGATTTTTTAGCTAGCAGTGGCCTTAGCTTCAGGTGTCTTTCGATTTCCATGCGCAGTCCTGTTGTGATTTATCTTGATAATCCACAATAGCATTGTTGCTTATGATAGTCTTGTAAAAAACCAAAGATCGATAAGAATGGGATCAGGCTCGAAAGTAAATGGGGTCAGGCTTGACAAATACACATTTCCCTCCTACTCGCAAATAAAGTAGTACCTGTGTGTTCCTCAGAATGTGTATTTGTCAAGCCTGACCCCATTCTGACTCCATAAAGTATTGATTCCATTTATGCTTCCTTTTTGGCATTTTAAGTGCAATTCAGCGCATTCTTGAGCTGGATGCAAGACGAACTATCACGTCGGTTCCAATTCTTTTCCAATGATAACTGACATAGTTGGATCTCAATTGACAAGATTTAGGAAGAATAGTATTATGAGGTGAACAGGTCATAATGACTATATTGACTCAAATTGAGGAGGAGTAATATGCCTACGATATCAGTTGCAAATGCAAAAAGTCATTTATCTGAACTTATAGCAAAGAGTTCTTATGGACATGAACGGTTTGTAATAACCCGCAGAAATAAGCCGGTAGCTGCCCTGGTCAGTCTTGAGGATCTCCAGATAATTGAGCAGCATGAAGAGCGGCAGGGGCTCGCCTCAGTGGCAGGAAGATGGAAAGGGTTCGATGAAGTGGCTGAGAATATAGAAGATATCAGCAGGCTTAGAAAAGATGGCGGACGTGGTAGAAATGTTTCTTTTTGACACTGATATCATCACAAATGTCTTGAAAAAACGACCTTCAAAGACTTTGCTGAAACGACTTTCTGTAGTGCCGAAACATGATCAGTACATTTCGACTATCACAATTTCAGAGATTGTTTATGGGGCTGTTAAAAGTAATCGTCCGGAATATCACCTTAACAACCTTGAAACCATTTTGCTTCCTTCTGTAAATGTGGTTGGGTTTGATTCTAAATCCGCTTATGTCTGTGGTCAGTTGCGGGCAGAGCTTGAAAAAGAGGGACTGCCACTTGATCTGGCCGATCTTGAGATAGCTGCTATCGCTATCGCAGGAGAATTTATTCTGGTGACAGGAAATACCAGACATTTTGAAAGAATCCCCGAATTACGCCTTGAGAATTGGATTTTACCCTAAGGCTGTTTTTGAAGTGACTCTAAATATAATCTGATTACTACATAAAAAGACTATGTGTAGGAGCCCAGCCCCTGGGCGATTGTTGCTCCATAGCAAAACATCGATTTAATCGCCCAGGGGCTGGGCTCCTACAAAGTGTTGTAGTTTAAGTGAGTTATCTCGTCAGTTGTGTTTATGGCTGAGTTTCATACGTAATCAAATAAAATAAAAGTTCTCTCGTTTTCTAAAGTAGAATGTAGACATCCTCGACGTCGTATTTCACGAGTTCTGTCCTTCCTGACGAGTGAAAATTCTCTTGATAACTCCATAAAACTATGTAAAATGGAGTTATGTACTCCAGAATCATAAATTTTCCACACACAAAAAGTTTTTTTCTCTTTGGACCTCGGGCAACCGGTAAAACAACATGGCTGCAGCAGATGTTTCCTTCGGCAGTACATATCGATCTACTGAAATCTGAACTGTATAGCATGTTGTTGGCATCACCATCCAGGCTTGCCCAGTTGATCCCGCCTGATTGCACTGAACCGATAATTATTGATGAAGTGCAACGCATCCCTGAATTGCTCAACGAAGTTCATCATCTTATTGAACAGAAAAAGTTTCGATTTATTCTGACGGGTTCCAGTGCCAGAAAATTACGCGCCAGAGGTGTGAACCTTCTGGCCGGCAGAGCCTTAACGCGGTTCATGCATCCTCTAACCGTCGAAGAACTGGGGTCGGATTTCTCCCTCGGTACATCTTTGAAATTCGGACATCTTCCTGCAATTTATTCAGAACCGGATCCCGGCGATTATCTCGCAAGCTATATTCGAACATACCTCCGAGAAGAGGTACAGCAGGAGGGATTAACCCGGAACCTGCAGGTATTTTCCCGTTTTCTTGAGGCAGCCAGTTTTTCTCAAGGCTCAATCCTGACTATTTCTGAAGTAGCGAGAGAGTGCGGAGCCAATCGCAAGCTGGTTGAGCAATATTTTTATATCCTGGAAGATCTGTTACTGGCGCATCGGGTGCCGGTTTTCACAAGACGGGCCCGGAGAAGGATGGTCAATCATCCTAAATTTTATTTTTTTGATACCGGTGTATATCGTGCGATCCGTCCAAAGGGGCCTTTGGATCGACCCGAGGAGATTGAAGGGACAGCTCTTGAAACATTGGTGTTTCAGGAGTTGCTGGCTGTAAATGATTTGTACAGGCTTGGTTATGTACTCTATTATTGGCGGACAAGCAACGGGCTGGAGGTTGATTTTGTCCTGTATGGTGAGGCTGGACTCATTGCTATTGAAGTGAAACGGGCTGCAAAGATCCGCAGCAAAGAGTTCAGGGGACTAAAAGCTTTTGCTCGGGATTATCCAATGGCGTCGCTGTATATGTTTTATGGTGGCGATACAAAGATGTTTATTGACAATATAACCTTGATTCCGACCAGGGAAGCTCTGACAGAATTGCCGGTTCTCTGCGGGGCTGTGGGGGCGGCCTGATATGGACTTTATATCGAATGATGTTAAATTATATTCTAATTACGTACAAAACTCAGCTACATCAAAAGACTATGTGTAGGAGCCCAGTCCTCTGGGCGATTGTTGCTCCACAGCAAAACGTCGATTTAATCGCCCAGAGGACTGGGCTCCTACACAGTGTTGTAGTTTAAGTGAGTTATCTCGTCAGTTGTGTTTATGGCTGAGTTTCATACGTAATCAGGAATTATATTGACATCAAAACCAGATTTTCTTACAGTTAAGTAAGATTAATAAATAAGTAAGGAGGGCGCAGTATGGCACTGGCAACTCTCACATCTAAAGGACAAGTGACTATTCCAAAACAAATTAGAGAATTGCTGAAATTACATACTGGCGATAAAATCGAGATCATTGTCACGGAAAAAAGAGAAGCTATAATCAGGCCTATCTCAAAAAAAGTAGATGAGATTTTTTGCAAATTACATAATCCGGATAGAAAAGCTGTGACTCTCGAAGCCATAGATGGTGCAATTAGAAACAGAATGCAGGACAAGTTTAAATGAAAGGAATAGACACTAATATCTTAGTGCGTTTTTTAACAGGCGATGATGAGCAACAGGCAAAAGTAGTTTACAATATTTTTAAAAAGGCTGAATCGGAAAAGAGAGAACTGTTTGTGTCTTTACTCGTAGTGCTGGAATTAATCTGGGTCTTAGAGTCGGTCTATGAGATTCCACGAGCTGAAATTTTAGACTCAATCAGCAATCTCCTTCTCCTGCCAATTTTAAAATTTGAGCATCAGTCAACTTTGCAGCAATTCACACGCGCCTCACAAGGGAACGGCTATGACCTTTCCGATCTCTTAATTGGTCATTCTGCCCGGAACCAAGGCTGCAAAACTGTAATTACTTTCGACAAAAAAGTATCCAGGTATAATCTATTTGAGTTGGCAATAAATCCGGAGTAGAACTATTCTCCGTACATGTCAGTTATGAGTTTTCGCATCTGGGCGGCTTTGGTCTTTGACCGTCAAGAAGTGTTGCGTCAAATTCACTCCAATCTTCGTTTTCAATAGCCATGGCTTTATATGTGTCTTTCCAGGAAAGTTTACTGTTTTCTTTCTTTCGAAGAAGTAACCCTTTCTCTGTTTCTTCAAGCAAAAGGGAATTGTTAAGTCCATATTTTTGAATGAGTACCTTGGGTATGCGAACTCCTTTGGAATTTCCAATAGGGATTAGCTTGATATCCATTGTTCGTATTTGTTTTTCCATGGGCAATGCTCCTTAAATTACAGCAATTTCTGTGTAATTACATTTATGGATGGAATCAAGCAGGAAGGCAACAAAAAAATACCTTAAGGGCCAGAAATCATGAGTAACACAAAAATAAGGCTTGA
>DEIL01000189.1 GCA_002352445.1 Desulfobulbaceae bacterium UBA2775 | reverse complement strand
AGCCATATTTAATGAAGGGGCGAATTTGGTTGGTACTGCTTCGAAGAGTCTGGCCAGTAGAGAAAAAGTCTCTTTCAAGGGTGGTAGCAACCTCAGTCTCAAATTCTGCAAGGAAACGGTTCTGGGTGTCATCTCTGTCCCATTCGGCATCACCATACTTTTGTACAGCGTAAAAAGTATCTCGAAAGCCCAGCTCTGCGCGGGATTCAAGGTATGGGCTTAACGGAATAGGTGTGGCAATGGAAGGGCGCAGGTCGACCCGGTGCCCTCCAATGCCGTCTTCCCTCCAGTAATTAACATAGTCAGCGTTCCAATCGAAGGTGAGGAAGGTTTCTCCAATGGGGATTGCTCCTGTGAAATCCAAGCTGGGCAGTTTCCATAAAGGAGTGTTGATGTCAATGGGATCACTCTCAGCTTCGCTGATGGCTAGAAAATTAGTTTCAAACGCGATACCGTCCCAACTGCGCAGCAGCTTAAAGGTGTTTTTCCTTAATGGGTCTGTTTCTGTCTGGAATCCGCGGCCAAACGTTTCAAGGTACTTTTCCTGATTGCTGTTAAAACCGGTGGATCCTGCCTTAAATTCAGTCAGGTAGTCCTGGTCGGAGACAATATCTATATCAAGCCGACTATACCAGTGGTCGCCAAAGATGTGATCGGCTTTGCCGCGAAGCCAGTATCTGTCACTATTGGTGTGGGTGAATCCCGTATCATCATAATAGTCAGTCTCCGAAGGATCAGACAGCGTATCGTCAAGATAATTAGCGGAAAATATACCTTTTTCGTTTGCTTTTTCAATATAGCGGAATTCGACACCGGGCATAAACCCTCTTTTGAGGTAAAATTCAGGGAAGAACGTGGCGTCAATCGATTCCGAAATGTTCCAGAAAAACGGGAGATTAAAAGCAAATCCTCCGCTGTTGGAGCTGGAAAACTCAGGAAAGAGAAAGCCTGTCTGCCGGGTATTTTTTATAGGTACAACCAGATACGGTGTATAAAACACAGGGACGTTTTTAATATTAAATTTTGCATGTTTAAGAAAAGCATATCCGCCCGGGCGAACATCAACTTCTGAACTGGAGAAACTCCAGGGCGGCACCTCACCATCTTCGATTTTACATGTGATTACCCAACCGTCTTTAATTCGATACGTATCAAATCCTGTCTTTTCAATGGATTTACCCTCGAGATGAAGAGAGTGTTCCTTGCGGGTGATCGTTGCATCTGTGAACCGACCGGTTTCGTCAGTGAGTTTAATAGAGGCTTCAGTTGCCTGGAGTTGATCATCTGCAGTGATTATCTGCACATTTCCTTTAGCTTTAATTGACTCAAGTTCAACATCGTACACAATCCAGTCTGCCTTGACGGTCACTGTCGTCTGGTATACTGCTGCTGTTTTGTCTATAATTTCATCGGCCTTGATTTCTGGAGGTTCAATCTTTTCCTCCAGAAGTTCTGTCCAGGATGAAAGTTCGGCCTTCTTTGCAGGTGGGCGAAGAGGTTTTAATGTCTTTTTTTCCAGCACGACATTGCCCTTTGCGACAATACTATTTGGATTTTCATAGTTTATGACCTTGTCTGCTGAAATATTCCACTCTTCAGTTGAGAGTTTTTCAGCCCTGCTCTCCTGGGTGACACCAGTCAATATCAGCAGACAAATTACGATGAATGCGTGACAGAGGGAAAAAAGTCGTGGCGGACGTGATGACACAATAGACTCCTTATGAAGGATACTGTTGGGTGGAAGAGCTGAATTTTTCAATAAAAATAAGACAAAAAAAGCTAAATTATTTCTCATTTTTTTGTAGTTTGCTAGTGTAATTAAGCGATAAATATGATTAATCATTAAACTTTGGAGTTTACGTTTCTCAGCGGAGACTGTCAAGTTTAAAGTCGTAAACTCAGATGGTTTATTTACTGCCTGTTTCTTCTGCCCCGGATGAAGGAAAAAGGCAGGAGAGTGAATTCCAAATTGATGTTCAGGCTTGGAAATCCTCTAAATAATAGTTGTGTTTAGATGAAATAGGCACTATCAGTGTCACGGTTGCCTGCATCACTCTATTAACCGGTGACTGGTGGGTAAATAACGAAAAATATTTGCAATTTGTTATTATTGCGGATACTTTTATGAACGCTGATTGGAGGAATGTGTTCAGGCAAGTTAAATCATTTTCATATAAAACATGATGATGGTGTCAATCCCGATGAGCGGGGCAAGTATTTCTACAAGCGGGACAAGTATTTCTACAAAATTCTTTCTTAAAAAAAAAGATAAGCACCTTGACATGAAGCCAGGGTACAAATGCTGACTTCGAGAGAGATTTTACGACGCCATCTCGACTGCGAGTTGCTGAAAAGGCATAGCTGAGAGAAAATGACTTTACTGAATGTATTCCGGTATGGATGTACAATGTTGGATAAAATTTGAAACTGTTTGCAAGTCCAGAGTAGTTAGTGTCCGTACAGCAACGAGGTTTTTTGTTCGAGATCAAGTCCTGTGAAATTAATAACCACAGGCATATAAGTGATATCTCGGAGTCTGGTTCCCTGCTTACCGGAGGATTATTTTTTGAGGATAACGCAGAGGTCGAACAAAAAAACCGTTTCTGGATGGACACTAGTTATGGGATTCAGGCAGTGGATCAGAATTGTACCGTATCGTTTGAGAGATCTTTTTGAATGATCGGTGAAAGGGAAGAATAATGGTTCAAGAGAAAGAGACAGAAAAAGGAAAAAGTCCACTTAAAATAAAAGCAAAGATAGGTGCCTGGTGGAAGAGCACTGTTTTACCGGAGAAGGAGAGTGTTGAAGCAAATGTAAGCGGTATGCTACCTGAACAGGAAGATGGTTCTGGAGCGAGGAAGCCATCAAGAAGGAGAACAAAAAAGACTCCACAAAAACGTCAGGCACAAAAGAAACCTCCAGTTAAAATCTCTGAGGCGCCGGTTGAAGAGGACGGGGGATCTGAAACAGAGAAAAAGGTTCTGAAAGGTTCCCCAAAAGGGGGAAAAAGACCACGTAACCGTAGTGGACAGGAAAAAGATAAAAAAGCAGGAGGGAAAAATTCTCCAGTTTCGAAACAATCTGATTCGGTAAAGGAAGATGTTGACACAAAGGATGAAACTGGTTTTGAGGCGGATGGTACTGCAGAGAAATCAGAAGCTGTGTCAAAAGAACAATCCTCTAAAGGGAGGGAACCATCGAAGAAGAAAGTAGCTCCCAGACCTAAACCGGTAAGAAAATTATTAATCAATGCAGAAGAACCTGAAGAATGCAGGATAGCACTTCTTGAGAATGGGCGACTGGAATCCATCCATGTCTCATCTGTCACCCGAACCCGGACAAAGAACAATATCTATAAGGCAAAAATAGTCGCCATTGAACCCAGTCTTCAGGCAGCGTTTGTCGATTATGGGACAGAGAAAAACGGTTTTTTACCATTCAGTGAGATTCACCCTGAATACTACAAGGAAGAATTGAGTGATCGGGCCAGAGAGCTGGTCGAGGCGCAGCACTGGAAAAAACTGAGTATAGCAGACGTTGTTGAGAAAGGTCAGGAAATTCTGGCGCAGGTAGTTAAGGAAGAGGTCGGCAAGAAAGGTGCAAATATGACCACTTATCTTTCACTTCCCGGCAGATGTGTTGTCCTGATGCCTGGTTCTGATTCTTCCGGGATTTCGCGAAAGATTTCAGGAGAGGAAAAACGATCTCGTTTGCGTGAAGCAATGCATTCCGCAGATATACCTGAGGGTATTGGTTGGATTGTTCGAACTGCCAGCCTGGATATTACGAAAACAGCTCTTTCCAGGGATGTTGGATATCTGCTCAGGTTATGGGAAGAGACTAAGAAGAAAGGGCAGTCACTGGAGGGAGTAGGGCTTGTCTATGAGGATCATCATAATGTACTGATGTTTCTGCGAGAGCATTTTGATCCCGACATTGTAGAAATACTTGTTGATGATCGTGTGGCAATGGACCAGGTAAATGAGTTTATAGACCTTCTCCCATCCAAACAGAAGAATGTTACAGTTCGTCTGCACCGTGGCTCCAGGCCTATTTTCAACCAGTTCAGTGTTGAGGATCAAATCGAATCGATCTATCAGCCCCAGGTCAATCTGCCCTCGGGAGGATCGATTGTTATAAACCCTACTGAAGCTCTTGTTGCTATTGATGTTAATTCCGGTTCGACCTCCAAGGGAAAGAATTTTGAGAAATCAATCTTTCAAGCAAATATGGAGGCGGCCAGTGAGCTTGCCAGGCAGCTGCGTTTAAGGGATTTGGGCGGTCTTATTGTTGTTGACTTTATTGATATGCGCAGCAGAAAAAATATCCAGACCGTAGAGAGAGAAGTTAAAGCGGCGATGAAGCTGGATAAGGCAAAGGTCGATTTCAGCAGGATCTCGAAATTTGGTCTGATGGAGATTTCAAGACAGAAACTTGGTGCCCCTATTGAGGCAGGAAATTACCGAAGGTGCGAGCATTGTAACGGCAGAGGATCTGTGCGATCGGTTGAAACGCTTGCTCTTTTTTATCTTCGCAGGATTCAGACCGGTGCGAGCAGGAAGCCGGTGAGTCGTATTGAATGTCATTTCCCACTTGACGTGGCTTCATATCTTCTTAATAATAAACGGGAAGAACTGACCATAATGGAAGCAAAGTATGAAGTCGAAATAGCTATTATAGCTGAGACGACAATGAAACCGGCTGATAATAATATTGTTTTCCATAGAAAAGAGAAAGATGTGAAACAATAAAAAACAGTCTTGAGTTCCCCTGTAAACTAGGGTATATAGACAACTTCCACTGCACCAGTAGCTCAGCTGGATAGAGTACCTGACTACGAATCAGGGGGTCACAGGTTCGAATCCTGTCTGGTGTACCAGTAAATTCAAGCACTTATGGCTTTAGCCGTAAGTGCTTTTTCCTTTTGGGTAACCGTATGGGTAACCAATACTTCTCCTAAGTATATCTTTTTGGATTTCACCGGTGCGGGAGGATTATTTACCTGGGTAATGGTTTTCCTGAATCACCATTGGAAAAGGAAAAAAAGTAACATGCCAACACCAA
>DEIL01000173.1 GCA_002352445.1 Desulfobulbaceae bacterium UBA2775 | reverse complement strand
AACAATACATATGGTATGTTGAGGTTCTGAGAAAAACCTGCAACGAAGGAGATCGGACTTTTTACGACGCCATCATGTTTAAGGAGAAAAAAATGCTTGATATCATCTACAGAATAATCCAGTCATCTCTCTTACTACTCTTTTTATCAGGAGTAGTTCTGGCTCAGGACGGCAATGAGCTTTTACGCCAGTTGGATGCAAATATGCAGCCTGCATCCTATGAGATGTACCGAAAATTGATAAACATCGAGCCTGACGGTAAAAAGAAGGAGTTTGTTCTCTATACCGTAAAGAAGGGTGAGGATAAAATGGTGGCCCTTTTTATGTCCCCGGCCAGTGAAAAAGGTCGATCCACCCTGCGTCTGGGTGACAATATGTGGCTCTATATTCCCAATGTGGGTAAGCCGATCCGCATAACCAGTCTGCAATCAGTGGTGGGTGGAATCTTTAATAACTCTGATATTCTTCGCCTGGATTTTAGTGTGGAGTACGATGTCCAGCAGATAGAAGATAAGGGAGAGAGCTACCTTTTGGAGCTCAAGGCAAAAACCAGTTCAGTCTCTTATGATCGCTTGATGATGAGTGTGGACAAAAATACCGTGCTGCCCACCAACATAGAATGTTATGCAATCAGTGGCATGCTGATCAAGACCTTACACTATTCAAAAATAAAAGATTTTGGTGATGGTCTGGTCAGACCTTCCGTGCTTGAAACGGACAGTCCTCTGAACAAGGGGTATCGTTCCGTTATGCTTTTTGCCAAGGTACAGGAAAAGGATTTCGCTGATGAGGTTTTTACCCTGAATTATCTATCCAAGGTTGATGAACTACGCTAGGAGCCTGTCCGAGAATGGATTTCGAAGTCTGCGCTATCTGCCCAAACTCTTCGTTATTTTCGAAAAAATGCCTATTCTTGGACAACCTCCTAGAACCTTCTTGAGTCTGATCCTGGTCCTCTTGTTTACCGGCCTGTCAACCATTTGCTCGGCAACGGACGAATTCAGTTTCGATATTGAAGAGATCGAGAAAAAGCCGTTTGAATGGGGCGGCTACGCTGAATTCAAATGGGAGCATATGGATATCAACCAGGGTTCAGTCTTCAGCCTGCTCAACCTGGCTGACGACCCAATGTCAAGTATGGACAGGTTAAGCGGCCGTCTGCAACTGGACGGCTATTACAGCTGGAACATACTCAGCTTCAATTGGCTTCTCAAGGCTGCGGGGCAGCATGATAACCTTGGCTGGATTGATAGTGCTGATATCTACGAGGCTTATGGCAGCTTGAAACCCTCACCCAACGCAACCACCAGCCTGGGCAAAAAATCCTATAAATGGGGCAAAGGCTATGCCTGGAATCCTGTTGGTTTTATTAACCGCCGAAAAGACCCGAACAATCCAGATGAGTCTCTCGAAGGCTATGTAACTGCTGAAGTGGACATCATAAAAAGCTTCGGGGGTAAACTGCAAACCGCAGCCCTGACCGGTGTACTTCTTCCCGTCTGGGACGAAGTGAATGATGATTTTGGGGAACAAGATAATCTCAATCTGGCGGCAAAGCTTTATCTTCTTTTCCTGGATACAGATATCGACCTGATGCTATTAACCGGTGGTAGTCGCCCAACCAGCTTCGGGCTTGACTTCTCCAAAAACCTGGCAGCCAATTTCGAAATGCATGGTGAACTGGCCTGGACACAGGATAGGAAAAAATTTATCCTGCAGGAAGGAAGCGTTCCTGCATTTAATGAGGAAGATCTATTATCATGGCTTCTGGGAATCCGCTACCTGTCAAAAAACGATATTACCTCTATTATCGAATATTATCACAATGATGGTGGGTATACGGAAGAGGAGATGACCAACTTTTACATCTTTGCCAGGGAGGCAGGTGAAGATTTTAAGCAGACTGCCGGCCGATTGCTTCTTGAACAGGCACGTGAGATGAGCCTGAAAGGTTATGGCAGTTCTCAGCCTGGCCGGGATTACCTGTATGGTCGCTTCAGCTGGAAAGAGCCCTTTGACATTCTCTATTTCACTCCGGCCCTGACTACTATTGTTAACCTTGACGACAAAAGCTACACCCTTACCCCGGAACTGATTTATACCCGTTTCACCAACTGGGAGATACGTTTACGCTTCAGTTATCTTAATGGGGCCACTTATTCAGAGTTTGGCGAAAAACAAAACAGCAACAAGCTGGAATTCCGACTACGATATTTTTTCTGAAGATATTTGGACAAAGATCCTCTGGAACTATTCGATTGTAACCTGTACCTTTTGTCTCCCCCATTTAAGAGCTTCTTTGTGTGAATTAAAATAGAGGTCAATTCTGTCTGGACCCTTTATGGCGCCACCCCGGTCCTCCACAACACCCCAGCCATAACCGGGAACATACATACGAGTTCCAAATGGGTAGTAGCGGGTGTCCGCAGCAATAGTACCGTCTTCCGACAGCAGATACCATGGGAAGAGTAGTGTTCGTACAGGGATCATCCACGGGCGGCGGATGGAGTCGATAGAGAAAAGCCCCTCCTCAGGTTCTTCAGGGTAGGTGCCACTGGCAGTTTTGCCGCTGTAGGCTGCACCTTTGCGAGATCCCTCACTTACATATCTATTCCAGAAATCGAGGTGTAAGTATAGGTCACGCCCCCGTTCCCAGCTGCAGCAGGATGAGCAGCCGCAGTAGGCGGTTGCCTCCATAACTTTTGTTACAGGCGGCTTTGAACAACCATTAAGGAATGAAAGAATGATGGTGAGGGTTAGTGCAGAGGTAAAAGCAGTGTACCTCATATTCATGATAATCTTGTAAAAACTCATAGTGTTACGACACCATCATTCATGTTCTGTGGAACCATTTTTTCACCTCATGCGCAGTGAACTGTTTAATAACCGGTCTGCCATGGGGGCAATGGGAAAAGAGATCGGCCCTGACCATTTCATTGAGAAGATTGTCAATCTCCACCTTTGACAGCTCTGTTCCCGCCTTTACTGCAGCTTTACAGGCCATAGTAGCCAGGATGAGGTCAATATAACCACCTCCTCCTTTTCCACCTTCACTGCCAAATTTCTCAAGAATATCATTGAACAGTTCTCCTGGATTTGCCTGGCCGGCAAGTGCGGGAACAGCAGAAATGATATAGGAATTGCCACCAAACTCTCTGATTGAAAATCCCATTCCTCCAATTTCTTCACGATACTTTTCGACCAGTTGCGCTTGAAACAGCGAGAGTTCAACAGTTTCGGGAAACAGGAGGTTCTGTCGGGGAACTTTGCCTTCAAGGTACTGTTTTCTCAATTTTTCATACAGCAATCTCTCATGGGCCGCGTGCTGATCAATGACAAGTAATCCTTCACTGTTTTTGCAGAAGATATAGAGATCCTCAAACTGACCTATTATCAGAAGGTTGTGGTGTTGTGATTTGTTTCCGCTCTTCGTTGAAGGAACTGGCCGGGGTTGAACGTTAAGTTTGTCTATTTGCCTCTTAATTGGTTCAGCAGTAGCAATGATGGAGCTCTGAGAGGGCGATTGGGGGGTTCTGGTTGTATGGAGATGCTGGCTGTTTCCTGTGAAATCAGGTGAGATTCCAGGTTCAGGGACAGGGAGGGAATTAAGAGGCTCAGTAGTGCCTGAGACTGGCGTGAAGGATTGTTCATTCCGGCTTATACCGTCAATGGGAACGCCGGTCGCTTCTCTTTGCTCTGCCTTGCTGAGAAATTTGCTTCTTATCCGTTCCTGTTCTTCGGCCATGGCTGCCGCAACGGTCCTGCTGAGAAGTGTATGAACATCCCTCGAATTGCGAAATCGGACTTCATGTTTTGCAGGGTGGACATTAACATCCACTTCCTGTGCCGGAAGAGTAAGGTGGATAAGCCCTGACGGGTTTTTTCCTTTTAGCAGGAAACCCCGTAAACCTTCGCTGACTCCATGAACGATCATTCTGTCTTTAATCGCTCGACCATTGACAAAAATACGCAGCTTTGCAGGTCCTGGGCGCACTTTTTCCGGAGGAATAAGAAACCCGCTAACGCTTCTCTGACTGATCTTGTGGTCGATGGGGATGAAGGAGTCTCGATAGTTAAGGATATGACCGAGTCGCTGTTGGGTAGACAGCGAGTTATTGAGATGTATTGTTTCTTTTCCGTTTATTCGCAGGATAAAGGTGATATGTGGTGAACCAAGAGCATAATTTTTTATCACTTCATCAATATGGGCAAGTTCAGTTCGAACCGTTCTGAGAAACTTACGCCTGGCAGGCGTGTTGCCAAACAGATTTCTGACCTCAAAAGAACTACCGTAACTGCAACCGATATCATGCACCTGTAACAGTTTGCCATATTTTAATACAACCTTAGTACCCAGTTCATCTCCTTTGGGCCGAGAGATTAGAGTGAACTGGGAAACAGAGGCTATGGAGGGGATCGCTTCACCACGGAAGCCCAGGGTCGTTATAGCACCAAGATCTTCTTCCACATGAATTTTGGAAGTTCCATGCCGCTCAATCGACAGAAGAATATCATCTTCATCCATACCTTCACCATTATCGATGACACGGATAAGACGCGTTCCACCGCCTTCAATTTCTATCTCAATACGGCTGGCTTTTGCGTCAATACTGTTTTCTACCAGCTCTTTGACAACCGATGCGGGGCGTTCAACGACTTCACCGGCGGCAATTTGATTTGCCAGTTGTTCAGGAAGAATTCGGATTTTCGACATTTCAAAATTGATTATAGTTGATTGTTGAGGATGAAGTGGTACTGTTCTTCTTCTTGGAAAATGCTGCTATCCAAGTGTACATAAAAAACGATAAACCCGATAAACGGGGAAAGTGCCGCCACCAAATCTTACCATTACTCTTCGAAAAGTGTCACCCTCAAAAAATAAAGTAGTGAAGAAGGCTCCTGTTCGCAAGAAAGTCTATAATGAAAAACATATTACGTTCTTTTTCCTGTTCATATGTTTTCTTCAGACATTTTTTCTGGGCTTGTTACTCTACATCCTGGTTAGCCTGCATATACCGGACATCCGAAATGTTGCAAATTATCAGCCGCCGCAGGCAACTGTGATCTATGATGGGGAAGGAAAGATTATAGACCGCATGTTTACTGAGAATAGAACTGTAATACCTCTGTCTTCAATGTCACCCCATTTACCGAAAGCTTTTGTTGCTGCAGAGGATGGCAGGTTTTTTGAGCATCCCGGGCTGGATTTTTTCTCAGTCCTTCGGGCCGCAATAAATAATTTAAGAACAGGGGGGAAGGGGCAGGGGGGGTCCACTATAACCCAGCAGGTAGCCAAATCCCTGTTGCTCACGCCTGAAAAGACGTATGTTAGAAAATTCAAGGAGGCTATCCTCGCCTGGCGGATTGACAATCTTCTCAGCAAGGAAGAAATCCTCTATATTTACCTGAATCAGATCTACCTGGGAGAGGGTGCTTATGGTGTAGAGGTAGCCGCACAGACATATTTTGGCAAAAAGGCTTCTCAATTGAATCTTGGGGAGTGCGCTTTGCTGGCTGGTCTGCCCCAGGCTCCGAGTCGTTACTCGCTGAAAAAACATTTAGATCGTGCTACCGAACGGCAGAAGTATGTCCTTAACAGAATGGCTGCCGATGGTTATGTCAGCGCCGGTGAGGCAAAGAAGGGCTATGATGCTACCATTAATTTAAATAAACAGTCCCTCTACCGATCCGGGCCCAACAGTTATTACCTTGAAGTTGTGAAAAAACGAGCTCGTGCTGTGTTGAAGATGCCGCTTCAGAAAGCAGGCGCTCATATCTATACTAATCTTGATCAGAATGTGCAGCGAAAGGGATTGGATGCTGTGCGGAAAGGGGTGAAAAGTTCTCTTTTAAGGCAGAGAGCGTCGGGCGGGAAAAAGAAAAATGTACCCCAGGGGGCGCTGGTCTGCCTTGAGATTTCGACAGGAAAGGTTCGTGGTCTTGTCGGCGGCGCCGATTTTAAAAAATCAGCCTTTGACAGGGCGACCCAGGCACGAAGGCCTGCAGGCTCAACTTTTAAACCTTTTGTTTATGCTACAGCTATGAAAGAAGGCTGGTCTCCAGAGACCATAATTGCTGATTCCCCACTCACCATGATTGGTAAAGATGGCAAGCCATGGCGGCCTAGGAACTATTCCGGTACTTACCACGGATCTTCCACTTTGCGCAGTGCCCTGGCCCACTCTTATAATGCTGCAGCTGTACGGCTTATGCAGAAGGTCGGGGTGAAAGACGTTATTTCACTTGCCGGGAGAGCCGGTATAATGTCGCCAATGGATTCCAACCTTTCGCTCGCTCTCGGAGCTACTGACGTGTCTCTTTTGGAAATGACCGCAGCATACTCAGTATTTGCGGGCAATGGCACCAGTTATCCTCCTTCCTTTATTGACAAGATTATATCAGCAGATGGCACTGTTCATCGCTTCTCGGATAAATGGCAGCGCAAAAAGGTCCTTAACACAAAGGAGCTGCACCAGATGCAGTCAATGCTTGGTGATGTTGTAAGCAGTGGAACCGGAAAACTGGTTCGTGATGTCCCGGGGGTAAGAGGGGGGAAGACAGGTACTTCAAACGATAATCGTGATGCCTGGTTTATCGGTTATGATAACCGTTATACCACAGGTATCTGGCTGGGCAATGATCGTAATCAGAGCCTGGGCAGAAGTGAGAGTGGTGGTACGGCGGCGGCACCTGTCTGGCGGGATTTTATGCTATCTTTAAATAAAAAATGATTCCAAGACACAAAACCAGCAGGCTGTC
>DEIL01000028.1:10518-11106 GCA_002352445.1 Desulfobulbaceae bacterium UBA2775 | reverse complement strand
ATTTTCGAAGGACTCCATGTTAAGGAAAGAGGACACCATCAGGCATTAGTCTGGGCAGATATTGCCACCAAGGAAAGCAGCAGTTTCACCTACAGTGAGTTTGCTGCCTGTAGCAACCAGTGCCTCAACGCATTAAAAAAATCCGGCGTTGAAAANNNGTACATGATGATGCCTATTGTCCCGGAAACCTGGTTTGCCAGTTATGCCTGTATCAAAGGGGGACTGGTCGCAGTTCCTACTGCAACTACAATGACCCTCAGAGAACTTCAATTCAGATTTGAAACTTATCCACCTGAATCTATCCTTGCCGATGAAATTTATGCAGATATCATTGATGAAGCAATTAAATTGACCAATGTTTCCCCCAAAATCAAACTGATAAGGGGTACCAGGGATGGATGGACAAGCTATAGCGAACTTGCAAATGAAGCTGGAGAATCTGAAGCTGCAAAAACCAAGTCAACTGACCTGCTCTTCTGTTTTTTCACGTCAGGAACAACCGGTTTGCCCAAACGAGTCGGGCATACCGCAACTTCCTATCCCCTGGGCCATCTCTCCACCTCTGTTATGACAGGTATTCGCCCGGAT
>DEIL01000028.1:6006-10465 GCA_002352445.1 Desulfobulbaceae bacterium UBA2775 | reverse complement strand
GCATCAGCATCAGGTTTTAACTTCGGAGTTCTGGACGGAGACGCCTATCTCGATGCCATTTCAACCCATAAGATCACAACCTTCTGTGCACCGCCAACTGCATGGAGAATGTTCATTAATCTCGATGTTTCCAAATATGATCTATCGTCACTGCGACAATCCATCGGAGCAGGTGAGCCACTAAACCCTGAAGTAATTTCCCAGTGGAAACAATTAACAGGAACAGAAATTCGTGACTTTTACGGTCAAACTGAATCTACCGCCATGATAGGCAACCATCCCTGGATGAACGGAAAAATGCGTTCAGGATCATTTGGCCAGCCTTCCTTCATGTACGATGTTGCCCTGGCTGATGATGAAGGAAATGAGATCACCAAGCCTGATGAGGTTGGTCATATAGTTGTAAAGCTTGATAAGTGGAGATCCATTGGACTCTTTACAGAATATATNNGGCAATCCTGAAAAGATGGCTGGTGTCTTTATCAACGACTTCTATTATACCGGCGACCGTGCAACATTTGATGAAGAGGGCTACTGGTGGTTTGTAGGCCGCAGCGATGATGTTATTAAATCCTCTGATTTCCGCATCGGACCGTTTGAAGTGGAAAGCGCGCTTATGGAACACGCCTCTGTTGCAGAATGTGCTATTGTAGGTGTTCCCGATAAAAAATACCATCAGCTGGTAAAGGCATTCGTTATCCTGAACAAATCCCATGTGCCTTCCAGAGAGTTGGCCCTTGAACTCTTTCAGCACACAATCAATATCCTTGCGAAATTCAAAATCCCAAGGATAATTGAGTTTGTTCCCGAAGTTCCAAAAACTCTCAGCGGAAAAATTCGCAGGGTTGAACTTCGTCAGCAGGAAGTGGAGAAACAGGCAAGTGATGCACAGTCACAGAAAAATGAGTTTTTCTACTGGGATTTCCCTGAACTCAGTTCTAAAAAGAAGTAGCTTAACGTAATGGTAAGGGGTGATTGCCCCTTACCATTTTTTCATAATCGCCCAACATTCCCCATGAGCCACCTTTTTACGAGTCTATCAGGGGTGATGGCGTCGGCACTGATAAAAACACTGCGCNNATCAACCTTTTTACGAGTTCATCAGGAAGGGGTAACCATCCTTTCTAACACCCATGCAATGAATTTCACAACGATGACACCGCTTTGCTGTTATGAGAGTAATGTAACCGAAATTCAGAGGAGTGTCGCCAAACGTCCTCGCATACTCGCTTACCTGGAGTCTCGCATCCCTCCCTGCCGGGGAAGCAAACATGGCTTTCATATAAAATTGATGTTCAGTTTTACCTTTTGTTATCACCGGTTTTTGTATACTTTATAATTTTACCGATTTTAAAGGCAGTATTCGTCCAGGAATGAACAGCTAAGGGAGAGGGTAATGACGAGGAAGATTGACCCTGAAGGTGAAATTGTAACGCATATCAAGAACAAAGATCTGGTCAGAAAACGAAGAAGACAAATAGTTGATGCAGCAGTAAAACTCTTTATCAAGCACGGATATCATAAAACAACAACTCGGGAACTGGCTAAGGAAACCGGATTGTCAATAGGTTCACTCTACGAATATATTTCAACTAAAGATGACATTCTTTATCTTGTAGCCATCGCAATCCACGCTGAGGTTGAACAGGGGGTGAAAGATGCTTTGGCCCGCCCCACCCACAGCAAGGATGCCCTGGCTGAAGTAATACGTGAATATTTCCTGGTCTGTGACCGCATGAGTGACCATATCCTTCTCATGTACCAGGTCACTCATTTTCTTCCTGAAAAATGGGAAAAAAAGGTACTGGAAGCCGAGTTGAGAATAACCAACCTCTTTATCGATGCCATGGAAAAACTGAGAGAGTTGGGGAAATTACCGAATCTGGATGATAATACTATAAACCTTATAGGCCATAATATCTCGATTGTCGGACACACGTGGGCTTTCAGACGCTGGTATTTTGCAAAGATCTTCACAATTGACCAGTATATCGAACAACAGACAGAATTTATAATGAGATATCTTGGAGAAGTAAAAAACTAACTTAATGATAAACTGACCATTGATGGTTTCGTAAAAACCTATTTTATCGGATGGATTCGAAAAAACTTCATGTCCGAGGCACATAAATTTTCAGTTATCTTGATGTACCAGGGTTTGTCGTGATGATAGAAAATTTCTAGCAGCAAAACAGGTAAGCGAGCCTGCTAGAATCCGGTTGAAGAGTTTTTACGATCCCGCCACCATTTGCCATTTTACTTTATTATACGAAAGGTGAAAATCCATGAAAGCTGAAGTTGCAATCTACAAGCCTCAGAATATAGTACGCGTTATCACTGCCACCTCACTCTTTGACGGTCACGATGCATCGACTAACATAATGCGGCGAATACTGCAGGATTCTGGTGTTGAGGTTATCCATCTCGCCCATAACAGATCCGTCCAGGAACTTGTCGATACCGCTATTGCAGAAGATGCTCAAGGGATTGCCATGTCCAGCTACCAGGGCGGACATATGGAAGCATTCAGATATATGATCGATCTGTTGAGAGAGAAAAATGCCGGACATATTAAAGTTTTCGGAGGAGGAGGCGGTGTTATTGTTGCCGATGAGATCAAAGAACTGGAAGAATATGGCGTCACCAAGATTTATTCCCCGGAAGATGGCAGAAACCTTGGTCTCCAGGGAATGATAAATCATGTGATTCAGGAGATGGATTTCAGCACCCTGCCCTTCCACAATCTCCAACCGGAGAATTTGAGCACTGACAACCAGAAAACAATAGGTGGTTTTATAACTGCAGTGCAACAGGCAAAGGCAGGAAGGGAGGGAAATCTTACTGAGCTGATGGGCCAGATCTCACCCCTGGCTGAAAAAAATAATCCTCCTGTAATTGGTATTACAGGAACCGGCGGTGCCGGTAAATCTTCCCTCACCGATGAGATCATAGTCAGATTTCTCCATGACCTCAAAGATATTACCATAGCTATTATCTGCTGTGATCCTTCCCGTAAAAAAACCGGGGGTGCACTTCTAGGGGATCGCATTCGCATGAATTCGATCTCCAGCTCAGACAGGGTCTATATGCGCAGCCTGGCGACCCGGGACTCGGCAAAAGAGGTTGCCGAATCGCTTCCTGAAGCAATCAAGGTTGTTAAGGCAGCAGGTTTTGACCTGATTATTGCAGAAACCGCCGGCATAGGTCAGGGAGACTCTAATATTACCGAAATAGCGGACACCTCCATCTATGTAATGACCAGTGAATATGGCGCGCCTTCCCAGCTCGAAAAAATTGATATGCTCGATTATGCCGACCTTATCGTAGTCAATAAATTTGAGAAGAAAGGCAGCGATGATGCAATTAGAGATATCCGCAAACAGGTTCAGAGAAACAGGAAACAATGGGAAACAGCCCCGGAGGATCTCCCTGTATTCGGAACCATTGCCTCCAAATTCAATGACGATGGAATCACCGCCCTCTACCACGCCATAATTGAGGAACTGAATAGCGGAGCAGCCATAGAGCTGCACCCTTCCCTTCCCAGGCCGGACGGAAAGACATCTTCATCCAAAACCATTATTATCCCCTCTGAAAGGATCCGCTATCTGGCTGAAATCAGCTCCACAGTCCGCGGTTACCATGAGAAGACATCTCAACAGGCAAAAGCAGTTCGACAAAATAATCATCTGCAGCAGACCGCCGAATTACTCGAACAAAAAAATGACTCAAACATTGACAGCCTGCTGGCACTTCTCAAAGCAGAATCATCTGAAATAAGCCAGTCCATCGATAAAGATACCGCAGACACACTGCGCAACTGGGAAGAGATGAAGCAGGCCTACTCGGGAGACGAATACGTATATACGGTAAGGGGCCGTGAAATCCGCGTACCGCTTTACACTGATTCCCTTTCCCATTCGAAAATTCCAAAAATTTCCCTGCCTAAGTTCAGTGATCCAGCCGATATTTACAGTTGGATGCGAAGAGAAAATCTGCCCGGATACTTTCCCTATACCGGCGGAGTATTTCCCATGAAAAGAACCGGGGAAGATCCTACCCGGATGTTCGCGGGTGAAGGTGGGCCTGCCCAGACCAATCAGCGCTTTAAACTGCTGTCGGGTAATTATGAAGCCAAGAGACTGTCCACCGCCTTTGATTCCGCCACCCTCTACGGATGGGATCCTGCGATTCGACCGGATATTTATGGCAAGATCGGTACTTCAGGGGTGAGTATCTGCACTCTTGATGATCTGAAACTACTCTATGACGGTTTTGATCTCTGCACTCCCACAACCTCAGTTTCTATGACCATCAACGGTCCGGCTCCTATTATTTTAGCCATGTTTATGAATACCGCTATTGATCAGCAACTGGATAAGTTTGCAGCGGAGATGAACAGGGAACCTGATACGACTGAATATGAAAAAATCAAAGCTGATGTGCTTTCCAATGTTCG
>DEIL01000028.1:1946-5919 GCA_002352445.1 Desulfobulbaceae bacterium UBA2775 | reverse complement strand
TCCGTCTCTGTTTCCGGATATCATATCGCAGAGGCCGGAGCTAACCCGATTACCCAGCTGGCCCTCACTCTTTCAAACGGTTTCACCTATGTTGAGTACTATCTGGCAAGAGGCATGGACATAGACGAGATCGCACCCAACCTCTCGTTCTTTTTCTCAAACGGTATGGATCCTGAGTATACTGTTATCGGCCGGGTTGCCAGGCGTATCTGGGCAGTGGCCATGAAAAAGAAATATGGTGCCTCTTCCGGTTCCATGAGACTAAAATACCATATTCAGACCTCAGGAAGATCCCTGCACAGTCAGGAAATCCAGTTCAACGACATCAGGACCACACTGCAGGCACTCTGTGCCATCTACGATAACTGCAACAGCCTTCATACCAACGCATATGATGAAGCCATTACCACCCCAAGTTCAGAATCGGTTCGAAGAGCCCTGGCGATCCAGCTCATTATCAATAGAGAGTGGGGTCTTGCCAAAAACGAGAATATGAATCAGGGCAGCTTTATTGTCGAAGATTTGACCGACCTTGTTGAAGAGGCTGTTCTGGTTGAATTTGACAAAATCACCGATAGAGGTGGTGTTCTTGGTGCGATGGAAACCGGATATCAACGAAGTAAAATCCAGGAAGAGTCGATGTATTACGAACGATTAAAACACTCAGGAGAGTTTCCCATCGTTGGCGTCAACACCTTTCTCAACCCGGAAATCAATTTTGACGAGCAGAATGCTACTCTTGAACTTGCCAGGGCCACTGATGATGAAAAGGATGAGCAGATCAACCGCCTGGCCGATTTTCAAGACCGCCATAAAAACGAATGCGCAGCTGCTCTTGAAAGCTTAAAAAAGATTGCTCTTCAGGGCGACAATGTGTTTGAAGAACTTCTCGAGACGGTTAAGCATTGCAGCCTGGGCCAGATTACCACGGCCCTGTATGAGGTTGGAGGGCAGTTCAGGCGTAATATGTGACCAAGACAGACTATGCCCACAAAGTTTCTCTATGTCCTCTGTGATTCAAGTTTTTCATGTTTTTATGACAGCTTTTAAGGAGTAAGGCACTAATGCATACAACGATCATCTCCCCGGCAAACGCATCCTTTTTAGGGCTACCGACAGTTATCTTTTCAATATTGATCCCACTTCTCGGTTTGGTGGTGTTCACCTACATCATGGCCATGCGACGGGTGCCGCTGGCGAATGCAGCCCCGGACAACCGTTTTGACCGCCCCTCCGAGCGAATCTCTAATGTACTTAAAATATGGCTGGCACAGTATCGTCAGCCCAGGTATATGCTGGCAGGTGTTGTCCATATTGTTATCTTCTTTGGCTTTCTTATTCTCAGTATCCGGGCCACCTCCCTGGTGGTAATCGGTTTTTCCGAAGACTTTGTCCTCCCCGGGTTTAGCGGTACATTCGGTCATATCTATAATATCCTGAAAGATTATGCGGCCACCGCGGTATTGATTGGATGTGGGATTGCTGCCTACCGGCGGATTATTGTGAAACCTGCCCGCTACGCGGTACCTGCCAAATACGGCAAAGACCATACGGCAGAAGCTGTTTTTGTTCTGGCACTTATCTCTATTTTAATGATCTCCGAGAGCTTCTTTGATGCCAGTATTGCCGCCGCCAATATCCAGCAGGGACTGCATGCAGAATATATTGCACCTCTTACCCTGGCCTGGCTGTTCAAGTCAATCTTTCTGGCGATACCGGTTGGTGCGCTGCAGGCCATCCATGTTCTCTCCTTTTTCGTCCATGACCTGACCTTTTTCTTCTTCCTCTGTTTTCTGCCCCTTGGTAAACACTTCCACGTTATTACCTCGTTGTTCAACGTCTACTTCATGCGTCTTGATAAGGGTAACATTAAGCCGGTAAGGTACGGTATTAAAGATGAAGATCTCGACGATCTGGAATCATTCGGAGTGAAAAAACTGGAAGACTTCACCTGGAAACATATCCTTGACTTCTATTCATGTGCCGACTGTGGCAGGTGTTCAGACCAATGTCCCGCTAACGCGGTAGGAAGACCTCTTTCGCCGCGTTTTATCTCTATTAAAGGCCGGGATCTTGTTTTTAAGAATTATCCGGTCTACCCGGTTCAAAAACCTGGAGGTCCTGCTAAAGAAAGTGAAGACCTGATTGGCTCCATTTATGAAGAGGATGAAATCTGGTCTTGCACCACCTGTGGTGCCTGTGAGCAGGAATGTCCCATAGGAATTGAGTATATCGATAAAATCGTTGACCTGCGTCGCGGTATGGTGGAAGAAGGCAATGTACCCCAGTCACTGCAAAAACCATTGAGGGCCCTTGAGAAACGTGGCAACCCATGGGGCAAGATGGAGAAAAAACGCGCAGCCTGGGTAAAAGATAAAGAATTCGCCGCAGAGTGTGAGGTAAAGGTATTGGAAAAAGGCGAACAGGCTTCAACCCTCTATTTTGTCGATTCAATCACCTCTTATGATGATCGCATGGTTGAGATTGCCCGTTCTACCTCAAAACTTCTTGACAGCGCCGGTCTTGATTTCGGAGTTCTCGGCAAAAAAGAGAAGGACTCCGGCAATGAGGTACGCAGGTTCGGAGAAGAGATGCTGTTTCAGACTCTACGTGATGAAAACACAGAAGCGATCCTGGGCTCAGGTGCCAAGGAGATTGTTACAACTGACCCCCATGCCTATAACTGCCTGAAAAACGAGTATAAGAATCTGCCACCTGTCAGCCATATCAGCCAGACACTCCTGGCCAAAATAAAAAGTAATGAATTGAAACTGAAACCGGTGGAAGACAGTAGTAAAATCTACACCTACCATGATCCCTGCTACCTTGGGCGGCATAACGACCTCTATGACGCACCTCGGGAAGTGCTGGATTCGATCCATGGCCTTAACCGGGTGGAGATGGACAAAAGTCGAGACCGCGCTTTTTGCTGCGGCGGCGGCGGACTGATGCTCTTCTATGAGCCGGAAGAAGACCAGAGAATGGGCGTACTCAGAGCAGAAATGGCAAAAGAGGCCGGGGCTCATGTAATCGTCACTGCCTGCCCTTTCTGTCTCGTCAACATGGAAGATGCCATTAAGGTTGCAGGGCTTGAAGGTGAGATGGAAGCTATTGACTTAGCCGAACTAATTGAACAACATATAGCGTAAGAAAAAACCAAACCATGCAAACAAGAAGAACTCCCCATTTAAAAGGAGACTACAATGGAAATTTTAGTATGTGTTACCCGTGTACCTGACACAGCTGAGAACGAGATCGAGCTAAATAGCGCAGGTGATGATATCGAGCGCGACGACCTGGTCTATTCGGTAAATGAGTGGGACAACTATGCGGTTGAAGAAGCGATCCAGATCCGTGACCGTGTAGGTGGTTCGGTAACTGTGATTACCGTAGGTGATGATGAATCGGATGAGATATTGCGCCGCGAGATGGCCATGGGAGCCGATAAGGGAATACTCCTCTCCGATGACAGCTTTGAAGAGGCTGATGGACGTGGCATTGCAGCAGTTTTAAAGGCGGCTGTAACCCAGGGTAACTATGACCTGATTCTGACCGGTGCCCAGAGTGAGGGTGGAGCCGGGGAAGTTGGTGGAATGCTTGCTGCCATGCTCGACCTCCCCTATGCATCGCTTGTGGTCTCTATCGAAGAGTCAGATGACAGCCTCAAGGTAGGTCGGGAGATTGAAGGCGGCAACATCGAAATGAACGAGATTTCCATGCCCTGCGTACTCTCCATACAAACCGGAATCAACGAGCCGCGTTATGTCGGCATCCGCGGTATCCGCAAGGTTGCCACTGTGGATATTCCTGTTCAGAGTGCAACCGATCTGGGACTTGCAGATGGTTCTATAAGCAGCGAAGTGAAACGGCTGGATTACTTTGTACCCGACATGGGCGAAGGAGCCGAGATGCTGGAAGGCGACGATGATGAGATCATCGAAAAGCTGATCGAAATGTTAAAAGCCAAAGGAGG
>DEIL01000028.1:0-1821 GCA_002352445.1 Desulfobulbaceae bacterium UBA2775 | reverse complement strand
GCTCATATAGTGAAGTTATTAAGGTGGACAACAGTGAGCTTAGCTACCCCAACGGAGAACTGGTTAGAAAAGCATTGATTAATCTGCTTCCAAAAGAAGCTGTGATTTTAATCGCCCACGACACCTTTGGTATGGATCTTGGACCCGGCCTTGCAGTGAAGCTTGACTCTGTATTTCTCGCCGATGTAGTGGCTGTAGATAAAGTTGATGGCGACCAGATCACCGTAAGTCGTCAGGAGTTCGGCGGCCAGGTATCCACTCATGTTCAGTGCAGCCTGGCAGCAGGAGGAGTAATTAATATTCGTCCAGGTTCTTTTGCTGCTGACGAGAATGCTGCTGCCGGCGGCGGCGTAACAGATCGTTCTGCAGATGCAGGAGAGTTATCCAGCGGCAGGCGTTTTCTGGAACTGGTCGAAGCTGAAGTCGGGGACGTGGATATCACCAAAGAGGATATACTCGTTGCTGTTGGCCGTGGCATTGAAGATGAAGACAATCTCGAAATCGTCACGGAACTGGCCGAAGCAATGGGCGCGGCTGTCGCATGTTCAAGACCCGTAGTCGATGCCAAGTGGCTTGAGAAGTCACGTCAGGTTGGAACCAGTGGCCTGACCGTTAAACCCAAGGTTTATCTGGCCTGCGGCATCAGTGGATCTTTTCAGCATATGGGTGGAATCAAGGGCAATCCTTTTGTTGTTGCCATTAATAAAAACCCAAAAGCACCGATATTTCAGGTGGCTGACGTGGGTATTGTCACCGACATTCTCGACTTCATACCGGAGCTTACGGAAAAAATTGAAGAAATGACTGATTAATTTTCACAAGAGGAAATCATGGCACAAGTTATTGCAGATAGAAGGGATGTGGACTTTGTTCTCCACGAACAATTCCAGGTTGGTGACCTCAGCAAACATGAACTATTTGCTGAATTCAATAAAAAAGTTGTTGATATGGTCATCACCGAAGCACGGAACCTGGCGGTAAAGGAAATTCTCCCCACACAAAAAATTGGTGATGAGGTGGGTTGCAAATACGCAAATAACGAGGTTACCACCCCTGACGAGTATAAACGTGCCTGGGATCTCCTTGCAGAAGGAGAATGGATGGCCTTAGCCCGGGACCCAGAAGTGGGAGGGCAGGGAATGCCTGAGACCCTGGCGATGGCAGCAATGAGTTATTTCACTGGTGGCAACATGGCCTTTATGTTGTGCATCGGGCTAACCCATGGTGCTGCCAGACTGATTGAGAATTTTGGTACCGATGAGCAGAAAGCTACCTACTTGAAAAACATGTACACTGGCAAATGGACTGGAACCATGCTTCTCACCGAGGCGGAGGCTGGGTCAGATCTGGGTGCACTCACCACAACTGCTGTGAAAAATGCAGATGGCTCCTACTCTATCACCGGTAATAAGATTTTTATCTCCAGTGGCGAGCATGACCTGACGGAAAACATCGTTCACCCTGTACTTGCAAGGATCGAAGGAGCACCGGAAGGCAGCCGTGGTATCTCCCTCTTCCTGGTACCAAAGTTTTTCATCAATGAAGATGGCTCTCCTGGCGACCGCAATGATGTCTATTGTACCGGCATCGAAGAAAAAATGGGCATTCATGGCAGCCCCACCTGCTCTATTGCTCTCGGCAGTAAAGGCAATTGTACAGGCTGGCTGCTGGGAGAGGAAAACAAGGGTCTGAGCCAGATGTTCCTGATGATGAATGAGGAACGGCTGATGGTCGGGGGACAAAGCCTGGCTTGCGCCTCTTCCTCTTACCTCCATTCGCTGGAATTTGCCAGAACACGAATTCAGAGTGCGGCAATCGGTT
>DEIL01000091.1 GCA_002352445.1 Desulfobulbaceae bacterium UBA2775 | reverse complement strand
ATATCCATAAAGCGCATCTCTCTTTTTGCCGACAAAGCAGCAAGAATCTGTCTTCTGATCTGGTTCGAAAGACAGGCAAGGGTCGCGTCCATATCGGGTTCGGACAATTGCTGTTCGAATTTCAACTCTTCCAGGTTACGTTTTACGGTAACCAGAAGCTCATCCCGTTTGAACGGTTTGGAGAGATAATCGTCAGCACCACTTTTCATAGCAGCCACTGCATTATCTACTGTTGAAAAGGCAGTAATCATGATGATCTTGAGACTTGGATAATCATTTTTTAATAGCGGCATAAGTGCCATGCCCCCCATACCGGGCATCATATTATCCACGATAACAAGACTGGGGACTTCAAGTTTGATTTTCTGCAGGGCCGTTTCGGCAGACTCACAGCCGGTCGCCATAAAATCATTATCCTCAAGGATCTCTAAGATACTTTCGCGCAGATCCAGATCATCATCAATGACCATGATAGTTTCAGTTTTCATCTGTTATCACCGGAAAGGCTATAGTCACAATGGTTCCTCCATTTTCACTGGAGACCAGGGAGATCTCCCCTCCATGCTGTTTTATAATATTATAGCATACAGACAAACCCAGTCCTGTCCCTTTGCCGACATCCTTGGTGGTATAGAATGGATCAAATACCTTAAAAATATCGTCCTGGATAATACCATGGCCGGTATCAGTAATAGTCACCAGCACTTTACCGTTATTACTAAACGTTTCAATCTCAATGCTATCCTCTTTACTGCAGGCATCGATACTGTTCATCAACAGATTGATAAAAACTTCCTCAAGTTTCCAGGATATTCCCATAATTTCCGGAACATCCTGCGCCGTCAGCCGAATAATTGAACTCAGTTTCTGATTTCTTATAAGATTGCATGAACTTGCAAGAACTTTATTAATATCAGTGAGTTCAAGTTTCGTTTCCTTTTCACGTGAAAAATGCAATAGCTCTTTAGCAATCTTCGAAGCACGAACAGTATTGCGCTCAATAGCCTCGAGCTTTCTGTTAACCTTGTCATCTTCCCCCACCAGGTCTTTAAGCATTTCCACATTGAGGGAGACATTGGTAAGGGGGTTGTTGATCTCATGGGCAATACCTGCAGCCAGAATCCCCATTGATGTCAGTTTCTCCGACTGCGAAAAACGCAGCAGCCTTTCATTGATCAATTCCCGCTGTTCAAGGCTGAACACCGACAAGGCCCTGATAGTAAAAAACATAATTAAAAAAGCACTCATCCCCCTGAATAAAATAACCTTAATACCAAGAACAGGCACAATTACGTCCGACGGAATCACTCCGGTCAAAATGGCATAGCAGATCATACAACTGCCTGCAAAGATAAAATTAATCGCCACATTGCGGGAAAACGACCGCACTGTTCTCGAATACATTATCAGACCGATTCCAGACAGTAATCCTCCCGGAAATGCAACAAACATACGGGTGTTGATGTCCTGGCCGCTGCCAAGATCAAAATAGGTTGTGACAAGAATAAGAGAGAGGGCAGATACACCAATCATCGCTTTAGCAATCCGGGGAGTGCTCTTCAGTGCCTGATCACCATAAAAGGTGATTATATTGATGAATAACCCGAAGTAGAGGAGAAACAAAAAAGAGAGACTGACTACGGCCAGACGAAACAGCGTGAAGAAAGGGGTCTTGATAACTGGTTCCAGCTGCTCCAGCAGTTCCAACCATTCATGAAAACCGTGGACAATACCAAAAAAAGCAAGCAGCCAGATGATTCTTGCAATTCCGAGCTCGCTTTGCCTGACATCCCTTGAGAGAATTGCCACTCCCAGGGTGAAAAATGCCAGGCCGTAAAGCAGATACAGTATGAAATTCAAAACCATTCAATCACCTGCATAAAAAATGATCATAAACCGGTCGCTCAACTCCCGCAAGTTTCATTGCCGGGTGGTCAGGAATCTCTCAGGGCCGATGCGGGCTGCAAAGAAGCCGCACGCACTGCCGGATGCACACCGAACACAATACCTGTAATCAATGCTGAAAGAGGGGCAACAATCAAACTGAATGAGGAAAAAGCTACGTCCCAGCCGGCATATTTCTGAATGAATAGAGCAAGAATAACACCTGCTGCCATACCCCATATCCCTCCTGTCATAGTGAGTAGAAATGAGTTCCAGAGATAAAGATTGGCGATACGGCTCCTTGATGCCCCGACAGCCATACGCAACCCTATTTCCCTGGTCTGTTCCGCAATATTAGCAAGCATCACATTCATTACTCCGATCCCTCCTACCAAAAGAGAGAGACCGGCAATCGTCCCCATTATGAGTGAGAAAAGCCTCTGACTATCCCTAGCCTCTTTTAAGAGGTTTAGAGGAATTACAAGGGAATAATCTTCCACTCCCTTGTGCCTGACCAAAAGTATCTCTTCTACCTGCGCACCAATGGACAAGATTGATGCTTCATCACTGTCATTTAATGTAATTACCAGACCATCCAGCCGGGCTTCATCTTTTCCCGGAAAGATAGCCTGCAGGGAAAAAATTGGTAGAATTACCGTATTATCAAAATCCAAGGCAGATAGTCCTGTCCCCTCTGTAAGCAGCCTCCCTTTTGGAGCCAGAACTCCTACAAGGTTTGACGGAAAGCGCTGCAGCATGATTGAGGAACCTGGAGCAGTTCCCAGAATTGTTGTTATTCTGCTCCCTGCTACGCAGACATTTTCCCGAAGAGTAATATCACCCTGGTTTACAGATCTGCCCGATTGCAACTGAACCTTCTCTGCCTCAAACCAGCCTGCTGAAACACCCAGCACAGTCGCAACCACCGACCTGCCCTCCCTGGAAATGGTCACATTTTCTCTTCTCACATAGGCTCCAACATTCCCACGCGTCCCCAACCACTCTGCAAGATATTCCGCATCGGCCACAACAAGCCCTTTTGAGATATTGGCAAGACTGTTTCTGCCTGTAAATGCCGCCTGGCTGTTATTTTCTATCCTGAGAGCATCAGTACCAAGGGATGCTATTTTATCCAGAGCACTCTTTTTTGCGCCTTCACCGATTGATAACATTGCAATGAGGGCTGTCACTCCTATTCCGATACCAAGACTACTGAGCAGGGAACGCAGAGGACGCCTGGACAGACTCGCCCAGCCGTCTCTCATATCAAAAAGGTGATAGTGAAAAATCATACAGGTTCCTGCCGTAGAGAAGATTCCACCTTGTCCAGGTGAACTATCCGCGTACCATAGTGCACAGCATCAACATCATGACTGGCCATGATCACGGTACAGCCTCTTTCAACCTGCTCCTGCAGCAACCGCATAATTTTCTTAGAATTTCCTGCATCCAGACTGCCCGTGGGCTCATCGGCAAAAATCACTTCAGGCCTTCGCGCCAGCGCCCTGGCAAAAACAACCCTCTGCATTTCTCCACCTGAAAGGGTATCAGGATACCGCAAACCAAACTCACCCAAACCAACATAGTCTAAAAGCTCACTGCACCGTTTCTCCACATCCACTTCCACAGGTAACTTCCCGTAATGAAAGGGAAGTACAACATTTTCCAGTACTGTTTTTTCAGGCAGCAAATGGGGCATCTGAAAGATAAAGCCAAAGCAGGAATTTCGCAGATGGGCAATTTGCTTCTCATTCATCAGGGTCAGGGAGACACCATTTAACATCACCTCTCCATGGGACGGTTTGTCGAGAGTACTGAGCAGATTCAGCAGAGTCGACTTACCGGAACCGGATCGCCCGGTAACAACCAGAAACTCCGCCTCTACCACAACAAGTGACAGAGGTGCCAGAGCCATACTCTTCCTACCGTCAATAAGAAACGACCTTTCAATATTTCGTGCCTCTAATAACACAGTTTTTTTTACTGCCCCTCACTATAGATAATGTCCCCCCTGTTCAGACCACCAACCACCTCCACCCATCTGGTGCCCCTTGCACCAAGAGAGACGGCCACCTCATGATCTTTCTGTCCCGACTTTCTTTTGACCATTGTCTTCCCGTCTCTGTAAATAACTGCACTGACGGGTACTGCCAGCACATCCTCTAACTCCCTGTAGATAATTGTGGTTGTAGCCGACATACCTACATATACATTACTTATGTCACCAATAAATCTGATGCGGGTATGGAACCGACGCACACTGCTGTTAGCATCATCTTCCTTTGCAAGGGTTTCAATCGATTCAACCAGCCCCGGGAACTTCATACCAGGAAACGCATCCAGCTCAATTTCCGCCGCCATCTCCTTGTCAATTTTAGCCACATCAATCTCTCGTATTTTTACTTCAGCCATCAGTTCACTTGTGTCCGGCACCTGTAAAAATGTCTGGCCGACCCACACAGAATCACCTATCTGAATTTTCCTCCTTCCATTTTCTCTTGGAAGATCGGAATAGAGCAATATTCCTTTTGTCGGTGAATAGAGGTCACAGTTCTCCAGATCTTTCTGGGATTTTTCAAGAGCACTCTTTTTATTTTCGACCTTGCGTCGATTTTTCTCCACCGCTGCAACCCGATTTTGTATCTGAAGTTCAGCAGTTCTTTTCACCCTCTGCAAGTTGCTTTCCGCTCCGTTAACCAGTAATTCCGCCTCACGCAGCAGTTTTGGCCATGTATATTTATCAAAATTTTCCAGTTCTTCCCGCGCCACCTGAGCCTGTTCTTTCCCTGTAGCAACCTTATCCGCCGCTTTATCTCTTTCGCGGGTACTCACATGTCCTTTTTCCAGCAACACCTCAAAATCTTCAAGTTCATTCCGGTTAATTCCAAGGGTTCTCTCTGCCTGGTGGCGTTTCTGTTCAAAAATCTTCCTCTTCAGGGGACCCGAACCGTTTTCAATGTTATTCGCCTGAATTTTTGCAATTTCAACCTTACGAACAGCTTCTTCAATCTTGCCGTTCTCCTCCTCTTTCTGCAACAGCAGCATTTTTTCAGAGGCGAGAAAAGTTGCTCCAGCATCGGCAAAATCCTGCTCTGCCTTCAGCATGCTGTCAATAAATGGCTTGGTATCAAACCGAGCCACCAGAGTCCCTTTACTAACCGGACTTCCTTCCTTGATAAGCCATAAAATCTTCGCCTGATTACTGGAAATCTGGGAGCTTACAGGAGATACTTTTGCAGGCATAACTACTCCTCGCTCTATAATATTGAGCAGAAAATTTTTCTGATCCACCAGTGTCAGGGTTGGCTTCTTCTCACCAATTATCTGATCCGCTTTAAAAATATAGCTTGCCCCAAAGCCCGCGAGCAACAGAAGAACCAGACATCCTCCCAGAAGTGTTTTATTTGCAGCAAAGCTTCTCATTATGTTCATCAATGTAATTGCTTACCACCTGTACTCACAGAAGTCTGCTCTCCATAAGGTGTCAATGAAGCCTCTATCCACGCAGGATCGAGAACCCCCAGACTATAGGCAAGGTTGACCGCCGCAATATTATATGCAGTCAATGATCTGGCAATTCCTGATTCAGCCTCTGAAAAAGAGCTCTCAGCATCAAGGACATCCAGATTATCAGAAATCCCCTTCTCATATCTTCTCTTTGCAAGATCCAACGCCAACTCAGCCTGACTCAGCCTCCTGATATTAATCTGGTGATTCCTGTCTTCGATCAATAGATCAAATAATGCATCGTCTGCTTCCCTTTTTATCTTTCGTCGCATAGCGTCACCGGTACGACGGAGTTTGGCCATCTCCATTTTTTTTCGCACAAGGATGTTTTCTTCATTAAAGTTATCAAAGGATGAGAGCATTTCCAACTGAAACGACCAGTTCGTCTGATCAAGCTCAATAGCCTCTTCTACAGTTTCTCCTTCACCCTTCTGCTCGAGAGTGAAGCTCAGACCAACGTCAGGAGAGAGGTTTTGTTTTGCTTTATAAAACTCAACCTTACTCACCTCCACGTTCACCCGGTGGGCCTGCCAGTCCAACCTGGTTTCGAAGAGGTCTTCCTCCCAGGTATCGGAAACAACCGGCACCATTTTTATTATTTTCTCCACCAATACTACATTTGCTAAATCAGAAAGCCGCAACAACTCCCGAAATGCATCCAGCGCCCTATTTTTCTGCCGCAGCTGACCTTGTACGGAATTTTCCGCATCAAGAACTGCCAGTTCTGCGCGATATACATCTACCTTGGAAACCAGTCCAACTGCTTGTCGTGACTGTGCAGATTGAAAATGTTCGCGGCTTCGTTCCTGGGCCTGTTGCAATTTTTCCAGTAATTGACTTGCCAGAACCAGATCATAGTATTTCTGTACGGTATCGAAGATAAGCGTCTGTTTTGCCCGCTCTGTAATGATTTCCTCTTCCTTGGCTCTCAATTGCGCTATATTGAGTTCTGCCAGATTATACTTTCTTCCCCAGCGCCTGAACAAACCCTGAGACACCCTTACATAGGCCCTGGCAGTTTTTGCATAATTCACCACGTAATCGCTGTCCTGATCCAATCTGTCACCTACAGCGCCATAGGCAATTTCCCCACCTGTCCCGGTTTCTTTGCGAAACTCGAGACCAATTTGCTGTGATCCCGTCCCCCGTGTGAATCCGACTCTTGTTAATGGAACAATTTTGGTATCAAACCGATGCTCAGCACCGGCAACATCCATTTTGCTGAGCATTAGATTATCCTGTAAATCATAGGCATAGTCACTTTGCTCAAGGGCTCGCTCTACTGCTTCGGTTAACTCCATCCCTTCTACTGACAAGGAGTGAAAGAACAGAAGAAAGTGAAAGAACAATCCATACCTTGCAACATTGTATATCAGTGTAAACATTTCTCGTAATTTGCCGGAATTTAAAAATACCCCAAAGACTTCTTTTGAAATTATGAACAAGACCATACCACCAAAATACTTATCCCGCTCGTCGGGTTAGCGGTATTAAATGTCAATATTTTTTCATACCCTGCTGCGACACATTTTATAACATGTTTTCAAAAAATATTGCCTTAATGACACTTCCAAAATAAAGTATGCTCATGATCAAACAGCTATCCATCATCGAAGAAACCTCCCGACCCTCCGACATGCCCCTGGCAGAAAGATGCAGACCACACCATCTCGCCGATATAAAAGGCCAGGAGAATCTTCTATCTCCCGGTTCAACCTTACGGGTGATGATCGAGACTGATGACTTCAACTCTTTCATCCTCTGGGGGCCGCCAGGGAGTGGAAAAACGACCATAGCCAAGTTAATCGGAAAACAAACTCGACATGCCTTTTGTCCTTTCAGTGCTGTCCTGACCAAAATCGGCGAAGTCAAGCAGCTCATGGAACAGGCTAAATTCCGCCATCACACAGCGAATAAAAAAACCATAGTATTTGTTGACGAAATACACCGTTTTAATAAGTCTCAACAGGATGCATTCCTGTCTTATGTGGAATCCGGCGCTATCATCCTCATCGGTGCAACGACTGAGAATCCCTCCTTTGAGGTGATCCCGGCCCTGCTCTCCAGATGTCAGCTTTTTGTGTTGGAAAGTCTCAGCGAAAAGCACATTGCTGAAATCATCAAAAGAGCATTATCCACCATCCCCAAAAAGATCAGCCTGACAGAAGATGGACTGAACCTGCTCTGCAATAAGGCTGCCGGTGATGCGAGGAGAGCCCTCAATGACCTTGAAATGATCTGTCGCTACGCAGAAAATGGTGATGAGATTACGGCTGAAATTATCAATAATTCCCTCAATAAACGATCCCTTTTTTACGACAAGCGCGGAGAAGAACACTTTAATCTCATCTCAGCTTTCCAAAAATCCATACGGGGGAGTGATCCACAGGCCGCGTTGTACTGGCTTGCGAGAATGGTCGAGGCGGGAGAAGACCCTTTGTATATCACAAGAAGACTGGTACGCATTGCCACTGAAGATATCGGTCTGGCAGATCCCCAGGCAATCGTCCAGGCAATAGCGGTCAAGGATGCTGTCCATTTTCTCGGTATGCCGGAGGCAAACACTGCCCTCAGCCAGCTGACCATTTATCTTGCAACCGCACCAAAAAGTAATTCTACAGAGACAGCCTACAGCCGCGCCAAGAATGATGCATTATCAACAAGCCATCTCAAGGTGCCGCTGTCAATCCGCAATGCTCCTACGAAATTGATGAAAGATTTAGGGTACAGCAAGGGGTACCGCTATTCCCACGACCATGAGAACAACTACAGCTATCAGAATTACCTTCCCGAATCCCTGGAAGAAAAAACATACTATACCCCCTCTCAGTTCGGCTTTGAAAAAGAAATTAAAAAGAGACTGGACTGGTGGCGGAAATTAAGAGAACAGCAGGAAAAAAAAACCGGCGAATAAGAAAGACTCTTTGTTCCATGAAAAATCAGTCCCACACCCCGGGAATATTCTCCCCGCATTCGGGACAGCAGCCCGCCTGGAGCAACAGCTCATCCACCCGAAAACCATGCCGTTTTATAACCCGATGTCTGCAGGCGGGGCAGAAGGTATCTTCGTCCCCCGATCCCGGCCTGTTGCCGGCATAGACATAGTTGAGACCTTTTCCAAGTCCGATCTGACGTGCTCTCTTGAGAGTGGAAACCGGAGTTGGAACTCTATCCATCATCTTATAAGTGGGATAAAATCCGGTTACATGCCAGGGTATTGACGTATCAATAGAAGCCAGAAATGAGGCAATATCGGACAACTCATTTTCAGATTCGTTAAGGCCGGGAATAACCAGGGTAGTTGCTTCCAACCATACTCCCAACTCTTTCAGGAGCTTTACACTATCCAGAACCGGCTGCAGCCTTGCTCCACACACTTTTTTATAGAACGAATCACTGAAAGATTTTATGTCAATATTAATAGCAGAAAGGAACGGCGCCAGAAGTTCAGCTGTCTGCTCTGTCATATAGCCATTTGAAACAAAAATATTTTTAATCCCCTTTTCAGCTGCCAATACACAGCAGTCATAAGCATATTCTAAAAATATCGTTGGCTCAACATAGGTGTAGCTTATCGAACGGCAGCCAGCGTCGACAGCTGCTGCGACCACTTCTTCAGGTTTTTTTTCCACCCCCGAAACTGCGACATTTTCTTTTCGGTTAAGCTGCGATATGGACGAGTTCTGGCAGTGCTTACAGCGAAAATTACAGCCGAGAGTTGATATTGAATAGGATAGTGTTCCGGGCAATACATGAAAGAGAGGTTTTTTTTCTATCGGATCCACATGCTCAGCCACGAGTCTGCCATAGACGAGACTGACCAGCCTCCCCTCAACATTCTGGTGAACGACACAAAGCCCCCGCTGTCCCTCCCGTAATCGGCATTCATGGGCGCAAATCCTGCACGTTACAGATCCATCTCCATGTGAGGTATACAACAACTCTAACGCACCTGCTATTTTCATCTTTTTTTCTGTTTCCATTTTTTATTCAGCAGAAGATAATGAGGGCTAAATCTTTCTTTATAGCTCATTGCTGAAATATTCCTGATAAAATACCCAAGATAAAGATAATCGATTCCCCACTCCTGACAGATATGTACAAGCTGGAGAATGTTGAAAATCCCAAGGCTGCGTTTTGATTCATCCGGATCAAAATAAAAATAGACTCCATTCATCCAGTTTGCCCCGACATCAAGAATAGAAGTACCCACGAGACAACCATCTACCCTGAACTGCAACTGGATACTGCTGACAATGCTGTTGAGAAAAAAATCGCGATAATAGCCCCTGGCACAATTGTTCTCTTTGGAGTATCTGGCCTGCAGAAACTTTTCGCACAGATCAATATTTTCTTTATCAACAGAGAGGGCCGACAGAGTAACCTCAACATCTTTGTTTTTTTTGATTACCCTTTTCTGGTTTCTATTAGGCTGAAACGCCTCAGGATGTATCCTGATCGGGATACAGGCCGAACATTCACGGCAGCGCATAGTATAAAGACTGTTACCGTTTCGTCTAAATCCGGCAGCCAGGAAGAGTTCCATTGCACGATCACTCAAGGGAGCAAACGTTGCCTGATGAAAGGTGGCTACTGCAGGCAGTCCATAAGGACACCCTATGTCAATATCAATAAAGAGATGCTCTATCCGTGACTGTAAAAGATCAAATTCAGCCCGACAGACTTCATCATAACTGATCTCCATACCTTTCATAGTAAAACACCTTCAATCTGAGAACACATAACGTGCCTGCCTGCACAACCATACTCTCACAATCCGTTATCTGGGAGCCTTGTTTCGCATGTGCACTCTCTTTTTATGAGCTTGGGAAATGACTATCTGGAGGCTTTATGATAAACTGTATACCCCTTTTTAAGAACAAAAAAATGGGTGCCAGAAAAAGTAGTGACAGCAGGGCTATTTTTTATCAACCACTATTTGCTGAAATCGACAATACATGTTACGCTGTAGTACTTTTTAAGTAATTTATTATAGGGTGATATGGAAAAGAAAGATTTCACAACTATCAGAAAAAAACTTGGCAAGACACAAAAAGAGGTCGCCACGCTCCTTGGAGTCTCTCTCAAGGCTGTCTGCAGCTACGAACAGGGATGGAGAACAATCCCCACCCATGTAGAACGACAGCTGCTTTTTCTGCTTACACGAAAAAGAAAAAGCTCCACAAAAAGCCAGAACTGCTGGGAACTGAAAAACTGCCCTGAAGAGAGGAGGAATAAGTGCCCTGCCTGGGAATTCAACTCCGGCAAATTTTGCTGGTTTATTAACGGCACAATCTGTGAATGTGCCGCCCAAAAAAGCTGGAATGAAAAAATCCTTATCTGCAGAAACTGCATTGTAATGAAAGACACCAAATGATGACCCGGTAGATACTCGTTTACTGCTTTGTCACTCCATCCGCTTTACCTGCTGCAGCTGCTCAGGAGTATTAACATTTTTCCAGCCATCTCGCAGGGACTGGGGGATTATTGGATTTGCAATTTTCCGGTGAACGGCTACTCTACCTATCCGCAGCACCTTTTTCTGCAGCTGATGCTCAAAAAGCTGTCCTGCCCTCATATCGTACCAGGCAAAGAGCGGTTCAAAATAACCGGTTTCCTCCATGCGAGGTACAACCCCCCAACAACCTGGACATCGACCGCCGAGCAACCAGTCTACTGCCTCTTTAGAAATATGCGGCATGTCACACGCAACAAGGAGCCAGCTAACCTGCGGTTGCCGGCGGCTGGCTGCAAGAACTCCCGACAACGGCCCTGCGACTCCTGGTATATCCTCCACACGCATCGTACCTGACAATGACTCAGGTACAGCTCCTGCCCCGGATATAATTATTCCGTCAATCAAAGGTTTAAGAATATCAATAGTACGTTCAAGCCAGGTTTTCCCACTATCATCTTTAATCAGATGCTTTGGCTGTCCCATTCTTGAACTTTTCCCTCCAATCAGGATACAGCCCCAGACAGGCATCCGGCTGTTCATCTCCCGAAGTCGTACAAGAAACAGCTTTAAAAAAGTGCCAAAACTATCCCCGTCGCCAACGACACATTCGAGTCCACTTCCAGTTTTTTCACTGATTACAGGAAAAAGGGTTATTTTCTGTAAGGGGAGATCTGTTTTGCCGGCGACAAAGACCACATCATATGCCCTTATCAGTGTGTACAAGCTCTGTTGATCCTGCAAATCATCCGGATACACCGCAGTACAGAACAGATTCAACCGGGCAAGCTCAACAATCAACCGTTCTAAAAAGGGTTTATGGAACTCTTTTCTATTTCCATCAATCTGAAAAACAGGTAATTGGCTCAACTCCATAACGGTATTCCTACCCATGAATTATTTTTCTCTGGTAAGGTATCTGATTCCAATTGAGTTGCAGCAGCAGGGAAAATTATGGTATTTACATTTTGCATAACTATTCAAATAAATAAAAAACTTCACCAGACTTCGGGATTCACCAACAAACTACAAAGCAGGAGATCGGACTTTTTGACCTAGGAGGTTGTCCGAGAATAAGCATTTTGTTCAAAATCGAGGATTTCCGAAAAAATAAGCACAGCCATATACGTGATATCGGAGTCTGCGCTTGCCTGCGAGCATTATTTTTTCGAAAATAACGAAGAGTTTAGGCAGATAGCGTAGACATCGAGTGACCTTTTTACGAGTCTATCTTACATGATAAACTCGTAAAAACTTAAATTCTTTGCTATTCCGTCATTCCCGCGCAGGCGGGAATCCAGTTATTTCCACACATTATGGATTCCCGCCTGCGCGGGAATGACGGCGCGGGAGACTTTTTTACGACGCCATCTTACATGACAAGCAGAGCAAAATGAATAACGACCTCACCCTCAAAGGATACAACTATCACCTTCCTAAAAATGCGATTGCTCAACATCCAACCGATAAACGAGACAATTCAAAATTACTGGTGCTGCAGACCGGAGCAAATACAATAACCCATCAACGCTTCAGCGATATTACCCGGATAATAAAGCCGGAAGACATGCTTGTGGTCAATAATACACGAGTCTTTCCGGCCAGACTTTTAGGACAGAAGGAAACCGGAGGGAAGGCAGAACTCTTCCTGCTAAACTTCCCTGCCACCGGGGAAGGAGAAGACAAGATCCCGACGGCAACTGCTCTTATAAAAAGTTCAAAAAAACCGAAACCGGGCAACGTGATCACAATTAATAAATCGCTTTCATGCACTGTACTTGACCTCCTTGATGGAGGCAAAGCCCAAATCCAGATCAATTTTGACCACAACCTGGGCCTGCTGGAAACACTGCAGCGAGCAGGACAGGTTCCTCTTCCCCCCTATATCGACAGAAAAAAGGGCTGTACACCTGAAGATGTGATCCGATACCAGACAGTGTACGCAAAGGAAATCGGCGCAGTAGCTGCACCAACAGCGGGACTGCACTTCACAGGAGAACTCCTGGAAGAAATTGAGCGTCAGGGTACCCGGGTGGGATATATTACGCTCCACGTTGGCTACGGGACATTTGCTCCTGTAAGGGTTGAGAAAATAACTGAGCACAGGATACATAAGGAATATATTAACATACCGGAAGAAACGGTCACAAAAATTGAGGCAACTAAAGCACGGGGAGGGCGAATCTGGGCTGTTGGTACCACCACGGTAAGGGCGCTTGAGTACGGTGCACAGCAGAAAGGGCATCTGACTGCAACAGAAGGATGGTGCGACTTATACATCTACCCGGGGTTCACTTTCCGGGTCATAGATAACCTGATCACAAACTTCCACCTGCCAGACTCCTCACTTATGTTTCTAGTGTCCGCCCTCTGTGGAAGAAAAACCCTCCTCAGTTGCTATGAACAAGCAATCCAAAAAGGTTATCGATTTTTTTCCTATGGTGATGCAATGGCTGTTCTTGCTGAACCATAACTATTTCTACTGCGAGTCAACCTGTTGCTGCAGCTGCCGGACAGCTTGAGCTGCCGGTTCCTGCCTGGCATGCAGGCGGTTCAGATTTACCGGCGCTACTGGGCGGTTTAGGTGTATCGGCACTGCTGCCTACTCCATTTGTGGTACTCGAATACCCGTCAGAGTACCAGCCACCACCCTTTAACTGGAAAGAACTCATGGACATCAGTTTTTTCACCGGCGCCCCGCATTCAGGGCAATCTGCAAGCGGTGCATCGGACATCCGCTGCTGTACCTCATAAACCTTCACACATTCATCACATTCATATTCATAAACTGGCATGTATCTTCCACCTATCGCACTGTTGACAAGCTATCAACAGAAAATAAATAACAAAAATCACAACTCAACCCGGTGTATTCTGATCAAGATGCTCTCATGACTGAGGGCTAACTTAATTCTCCTTCATCTTGCTGTCAACTTCCAATGATAAAGAACCCTCTCCACAAACTATTTTTTAATCTTGGCAACAGCACCCTTGATCGATATTGCGTATGGCTTGTGCCTCTGAAGAAAGGCAGGAATGGACTTCAGCGTTCGCCGAGCTTCCGTAATGGTCTGATATTCACCATAATAGACGAGGATGGCTGCAGGGGAACTGTTTTTCTTGAAGATAAAAAAATTGGTTGCCTGCTTTCTATACTTTTCCTGAGCCAGCATCAGCTTGAGATTATGCTCAGCGTTTTTTGAAGTTAAGGACATAAGCTGGATGGTATACATACTATCCTTAACACCGTATCTCCACTCTCTCCCTGCTGCAATTCTTCGGCTATACAGTTGATCCACAGTAAAATTGGTTTTGGTTGCGGTTACTTTCTGCACCTCTTTACGGGGCTGTACAACAATATTGTTTTTCCTTACCGGCTCCAGCGTACCAACTTTTTTCTTCAATGACGGAGATTGACGCAATTCAACAACAACTTCCTCCTCCTGAACCGGCTCAGCCTCAACCTCCGGGGTTACAGCTTCCTTCTCTTTTTCATCAACTGCTACAGCCTCTTGCACTATCTCATCATCTAGAGCGCTCTCTTCTACAACAGCAGTCTCAGTTATTTCGATCTCCGGTTTGAATTCGTGAAAAACAGGGGAGATCTTGCCTTTTCCAGTATCGTCTTTTTCACTGTCATCCTCAACTACAATTACCTCTTCAACCAGTGCTGCTGTTTCTTCGACTGTTGTTACTGTTTTTTCCACCGGATCCGGGATCACAAGCTTCTCTTGTTCAACAATCACAGCCTGTTTTTGTTCTACAATCTCTTTCGACGGTTTAACTCTTTCTTTTTCCTGCTCATCCCCCGACCCGAAAACCAGCAGCAACACAAGAAGAATACTTAGAGATCCACCAACCCACGGCAAATATGGTATAAACCGTTTAAAATCAATTGCAGTCCGTGGCCAGTTCCAACCAGCTTTCTGTTCGCCCTCCTCGCCGATAACATTATCCGGCGAAACCATAAAAGAGCTGTCATCAGTAGATATCGCAATTGAATCTTCAGCAACAACATTGATCATACTGAAATTCCCTTTCGCAATTGCGTGTATCTTTGCAACAGCCTCTCCAGTAAACATATCTGTTCGAACACCCTCACCCGGAAAGGGCTCGATGCAGCCATTGAGGTAATCTGCTGTCTCTGCCGCAGAAAGAGGGGACAGTGAGAAATGCTGTTCTTCTACCTGTTTAAAATCACAAATAATAAGCTGATCATAATTCTCAAGGAATGAAGGTTTCCCTGAAAACAGAACATGCAGGTACACCCCAGCTTCAATCATCTGGCCAAGCATTTTTCTAATACGTTCCAGTGTTGCCAGATAAATATTTTCAGCTCCATCAAAAATGATGAGGAGATGACGTTTTTTTTCCAGAAGGAATTCTGCGATTTTACCAATCGCACTCCTCAGCTCTTTTCCATCATTTATTTCAGCAGTAACAACGCCCAGCTTATGACCAATAATCAGGACAACATCCTCAAAAGACTCAACAGTCTCAGGAAAATTAATGACCACACACTCCACTGCCAGCCGGTGCTCCAGTACTCTGCATATCGTCGTCTTTCCGCTCCCCTCTTCACCGGTGATAATAAGTAAAGGGACACCGGCAATAACAGAAGCATGCAACTCTGAAAGCACCTCAGCTCTGCCACCACCTGCAAAAAAGTTCTCAAGATCATTTCTTTCCTGGAAAGGAGAACCTGATATCTTTTCGGGATCTTTGTCCATTGTCATCGATGTTTAAATATTTAATTAAGTTTACATGAAAGTCGTATCGCTTTCCGGACGGAAAGGGATTTGTGGAGTGTTAGTAAAATCCACCAACTTTCGCGCTGGTATATTCTTCTCAAGTTAAAACCACTCTATAATACTACACTCATGAAATAAACAAAATAGTATTGTCCAGGAGTCTCTCCGCAGCAGGCAATGATACCTCCCGGAGAAAACGTATTTATTCCAACCCTCTCCTTATCACTTTTCTTCTTTCCAGATCAATGGTAGACTATCTGCACTTGTCTCACCATGGGGCACTTATGGAAATTTTGCGTCCACCTGAATAGCCGGCACCATCTGAAAATGTCTATTTTTCTGCTCAACGACCAAAACATTTTCCCTCCTCCGAACCTTGCAGAGGAGAGTGGGCTTCTTGCTGTTGGAGGTGATCTCAAGCCGGAACGGCTTCTAGCCGGATACAGATTGGGGATTTTCCCCTGGTTTTCCAAAGGAGATCCTCTTTTATGGTGGTTTACCTCACCACGGTTGGTACTCTTTCCTGATGAATTCAGAATTCCTAAACGACTCCAACGATATCGAAAAAAAACCAGTATCGCAATAACCCGGGACAAAAACTTTGCCCAGGTCATTAAAGCCTGTGCAGATATACGGCGTCAAGCCGGAGAAGAAACCTGGATAGTCGAAGAGATGCAAGAAGCTTATTTAAACCTGCACCAGATGGGTTATGCCCATTCGATCGAATGCCGAATAGATGGTGTTCTTGCCGGAGGTCTTTACGGAGTTGCTCTTGATAAGGTCTTCTTTGGAGAATCGATGTTCTCGTATGTCTCGAACTGCTCAAAATTCGCTCTTATCGAGCTTGTTTCGTACTTAAAGAGTATGGAATACAGATTAATCGATTGCCAAATGACGACAGATATCTTACTCAGTTTTGGTGCAAGAGAAATTACAGGCGAAGAATTTCAAAAGCAACTACAGTCACATATTCAAAATATTACCCCAAACGGAAATTGGAATAATGACATCAAAAACAAAGAATGAGTTCTGCCCGGCCTGTGGGAAAAAGAGAAAACTCACTAACCGTGGGGAAATTACTCTCTGCTCCGCCTGCCACACGCTGACAGACAACATCAGAAAGAATCCTCAATATCTTGATCAACTATCCAGGATTACAGATCTGCCGATATCCTCACTCTCTTTTGACCCTGCCAGACAAACTGAACCGGAACTGCCGGAAGAGCTTGATGCGATACGATATCGGACAACTGACCGGGAGAGAAATACCTGGTATGTCTCCGTGAGCGAACTTGAAGGTGCACCCGTAGAAATTTTTGCTTCCACTGCATTTGACCGGGATCAGCACCTGCAATCAAGGATTTCAAACCTCACAACCATCACCCGGCTGATTTCACTTATTTTACGCCATGTTTTTATGGGAGAACGACTAACCCTTGAAAAAACCCTGATACAGCTCCATAGGAGTTCAAGACAAAAAAATGATCTTCCGGACATGTTGAACAGGGTGCTCAACAATTACAGTAAGAAAGAAAACCCTGATGATAAGGGGGAGGTTACCGCACCGTAGGAAAATTTATGTGAAAGACATCTGCTCCCGGCTACATATCTTTCATTCCAGTGAAACAGTATCACCGTTGTGAAAGTATTCCATGAGTGTCAAACACATTCAACAGTCAATGTAGAATTCAAAAGGAACATTTGATTTCTCGAAATATCGTATTACTTTTTGCAGTATGTAGAGATTCGATACCTTGAAGGTCAGTTCCCAGGCTGGCTGCAACTGGGAGTAACTTGAAAGAATCTGAAGATTTTCCATCTCCATCTTCTCAGGCGCTCCTGCTGTTACATCCATAATTTCTTTTCTGGTTGCTCTCAAAACATGAATAATCTGCTTCTTGCGAATGTGGGTTTGCCTGGTTCTCCAGGAAATGTCTACGGCGTCTTCACGTTGAAAATTAAGCTTTAAAAACCGTTCACATTTTTTATGATGAACGGACAACCCTTTTTCAGTCAAAAGAGCACAATTGTCTTTTGCACTTGGGTTGGGTCTGCAGCAGGAGGAGAGTTTCACTGAAACCGGATCTAGGGTCGTCAACTCAATTTTATTAAATGCCCCCGTGGGCATCACCAATGGAGACTCTCCACCAAACAGCCTTATCTTTATATTCTCAATCACATCCCGCAGCCGCAGCCTCCCTTCACCGATTTTCACATACAGTTCATCCAGAAATTCTATGGCATAATAATTAAGTAAAGCCGGCAGATCTTCGTTCTCCAGCACATCAAACGGGATGCCATAGCGCAACATCTCTTGTTTCAGCATGGATTGTCCAACTTCCCTTGTGACTTTTCTCCGTCTGATCCTGAACCCCTTGGCTAGTTCCCCCCGGGAACGCGGCGTCTTACATAACCCCAGGATCTCCTGATCAAAAGAGATCGGTTTGTCGGCACGGATGATTTTGACCATATCCCCGTCTTTTAACAGATGCTCCGCAGGTACTCGCTTATTTTGTATCAATGCCCCGAAACAGGTATGTCCAACTTCAGTGTGAACCCGAAAAGCAAAATCAAGAACCGTCGATCTCACAGGTAAACAGAGCAGATCCCCCCTGGGGGTATATGTGTAAATCTCCTTTTTACCGCTGGCCGCTATAACATCCCGGTACGAGACAGAATCTTCAGACCCGATAACATCAAACATCTCCTGTATTTCCTGAATAAATCGGCCCTGTTTTTTGGTCTGGGAAGACCAATTCCTGAACAGCCCCCTCTGAGCCCTGCGCTCCATTTCATCTGTCCGTATTTTGAACAGATATTTTTGCCCTTTTATTATGGCTCTTGCGTGCAATCCCTGATATCCTGTTGGTTTGGGATTGGCAATAAAGTCACGAATTGTCCTTGGAATCGGCTGAAAAGTCTGGTTGATTACACCAAGAGCGCTATAGCAGGCCTGTGTATTCTCGACAACTGTCAGGATTTCTACAGGAGTGTCGATTCGTTTCAGAAGAATACGATTCGCCAAATCGTAATAAGCCCAGAGTTTTTTTGTCCTTATAGCAACACGGCATTGAAGTCCGACCTTCTCAGCAGCTTTTTCTACATCTTCAATAATTTCCAACCCCACCGGGGAGTTCCGTAATTGCCGAATATGGTAGTTTAATTTTGCCCCCTGTTTTGGGAATCTATAAAGCAAAGCAAGATTGTACATTTCCCGTTTTAAATTAAATAGACCGAAAACAGTTGCCAAAGGAGCATAAATATCTATAGTCTCATCTGCTATACGTTGTCGTTTTCGTTTTGGCAATACCTTCAAGGTGCGCAGATTATGCATTCTGTCGGCAAGTTTTACCAGCATAACCTCAGGTCGCAGTGCCGCACCCGAGAAGATCTTGCGATGAGTACGTTTAGCGATGGTCTGTTTATCACCCGATATATGTGTAACTTTGGTACAGCCCTCCACGATTGCCTGAACATAACTGCCGAATTTTTGTCCGACAAGCTCAGCGGTGACCTCTTCCACATCCTCAACTGTATCATGCAGGAGAGCGGCGGAAAGAATCTCCGGATGAGTGACATCCATCTCTTCAGCAAGTATCTTGGCTACGGAACATGGGTGAAGGATATACGCATCCCCTGAACGCCGCCACTGATCGAAGTGAGCTTCAGTGGCAAAGTCAAGAGCTTCCCAGAAGGTTTCTTCCCCAGGGGTACCGCTTATAAAAGACATCATCTGGTTACGGTAAAGCTCTAGGTCAAATGGAATACGGCGCATACGTTCCTACTGTGTTAGGATGAACAATTCATAGTCTTAAAGTCTCACTTATCTACCCGGAGAGTTTGTACTAACAGCCATGAAATGAATTTCACAACAAAACATGAAAGTAATGTAACCGGGATTTGGAGGAGTGTTGCCAAACGTCCTCGCCAGCTGTGGATCGGTGTCTCGCAAGCTCGCTTACCTGTTGTGGCAACACCCCCTCCCAACCCCTTTTCTTCCGGATAGCACATGGCTTTCATATAAAGAATTAACACTATCCGAGCAGTAGCCCCATCGATCAGCACCCTCTTCAACATAGAGATAGAGAAAGACTTGCTGAAAAATAGAGGGCGACCGTGTTCAAGTTAACAAAATTCCTTCAATGGAGAAAACAAAAAAAGTATCAATGTCAAAAAAAAGAAAAATTTATCGCTACTCTTCAACTGCAGAGGAAAAAACGCGTAACCAACAACGTAGAGTGATTCAGCATAGATTAGAGAACAATATCTTCGCATATCTCTACTCATCTGAGAAACCAGTAACGACCAGAGAACTCTCTCGTTTCTTGTCTGCAAAGAACAGCGAGAGTGAAATTAAATCAATAATCGATTCCCTGCTGTCACAAAAATATATTTATAAAAATGGCAGGAAACAGCTCGTTCTACATAAGACCGCACCTCTTTACAAAGGCAACCTGGAAAAGAATTCCAAAGGTTTCGGTTTTATCACTGAGCCAACTCCATACCTCAATGCAGCACCATTGGCTAAAGATCCCTACATTTCTGCTGCCAAAATGGGATCAGCCCTTCACGGAGACAGACTACTCATTCGCATTACCCGAATCCGCAACGATAACAGGCCCGAGGGCGAGGTTGTTAAAATTCTCTCCCATGGCCGAGACACAATCGCAGGTTTCTACTTTCCTCAGAAACAGGGCTCCATTGTCCATCCGGAAGACCCCCGCTTTCCTTTTCATATTAAGGTCAAGGATTCAGCTGTCAAGGCCCATGAGGGCGACGCAGTAATCGTTCGTATTAATCGGGACAACCAGTCTTCAAGGGAGATGTCCGGGGAAGTTATAGAAATACTGGGCAGCCCTGACAATATTGACGTCCAAATGCGCCTGGTAATTGAAAAGTTCTCACTTCCACATAGATTCAGTGGTCATGCGCTCCGGGAAGCGGAAAAACTGTCGGACAGTTTTAAGTCTTCTAAAGACCGGTTGGATCTACGGAAAGTTGAACATATAACAATCGACGGCGAGACTGCCAAAGATTTTGACGATGCTGTCTGCGTCAAAAAGACGCCGAAAGGTTTTCTGCTTTACGTCTCAATTGCAGACGTAAGCTATTTTGTACGGCCCGGTTCCTACCTTGATCAAGAAGCCTATGCGAGGGGAACCTCTATATATTTCCCGGGCCGGGTTATCCCTATGCTGCCGGAAAATCTGTCAAATAACCTCTGCAGCCTGGTTCCTGGAAAAGATCGCTTTACCGTTACAGCTATCCTCGATTTTGATCATAATGGCAAACTGCTGAAAAAGGAATTCACCAGATCAGTTATCCACAGTCACCGCAGGTTCACATATACCACAGTGAAACAGATTCTTATCGATAAAGATTCATCTATTCAGCGCCTGCATAAACCCTTCCTTACCCAGCTGGAATCGGCGTATGAGCTTGCGACAGCACTTTATGCTAAACGAAAAAAAAGAGGCTCCATCGGTTTTACTCTTCCCGAAACAGAAATCACTCTTGCGGATAGTGGTGAAATAGCGACAATCAGCACTCTTAAACGCAATTTTGCTCACCAGATTATTGAGGAATTCATGCTTGCGGCGAACGAAGCCGTTGCGGATCTGTTTTCTCATAGCCACAGTAAAGCCCTCTATCGTATCCATGAACAGCCGGATGTTGAGAAAGTGCAAGAATTTTGTGTCTTTGCAAAGACGATGGGTCTTCACCTCACCAAGGCTGACAACAGCCCCGAATGGTTTGCCGGAGTTGTTGAACAGTGCAAAGGGACCAAAACAGAATATCTGATCAACAATCTCCTACTCCGTACAATGAAACAGGCTCGCTACTCCCCTGATAATGCGGGCCATTTTGGTCTCGCCTCATCGGATTATACCCATTTCACCTCCCCCATTCGACGCTATCCCGACCTGCTGGTACACCGTGAACTCATCCGCACAATTTTGAAAGATACCACCGAGCAGAAAAAACATGGGAGAAGTCTAAATCTACAGGAAAAAGGAGATTTCCTGTCCGCCAGAGAAAGAGTTGCTATCCGTGCAGAGCGGGAAATGAACGAGCGGCTGAAGGTCAGATACATGAAAAAACGTATAGGAGAAACCTTTGACGGGATAATTTCCGGAGTGAATGACTTTGCCATGTTTGTCGAACTGAGAGATCTCGGCATCAGCGGTTCAATAGGAATTAAAAACCTTAAAGATGATTATTATCTGCACGATGAGAAACGTTACCGACTGATAGGTGAACTGAGCGGCACTATTTACCAGATGGGTGACTCCATCCGGGTCACCCTGCTTGATGTGGACTGCCAGCGAAACAGGATTAATTTCGTCCCTTCTGAAAAATCCTCCTGACCCCGACCAACATTAAATGACTACCCAACCCGCTCTTCTTTCTCAACTGGCAATTGTACTCGTACGACCTAAGTATGCCGGTAACATTGGTGCCACGGCCAGGATAGCCTGGAACATGGGGATTTCCCGCCTCATCATCGTCGGCGACGAGCTGCCCGAAAGAGAAGCAATGGCACAGATGGCGACTCATAAAGCTGCCCACCTCATCGACAATCTTAAACTCCATACAACTCTTGAAGAGGCGCTTTCTCCCTACTCGATTATAGTTGGTACTACTGCAAGACGAGGACGACAGAGAATCATTGAAAAATCGCCTCGAGAGATAGTGGAGGCAGTTCTGCCGCAACTCTCCAACAACAAAGCTGCGCTTATCTTTGGCCCTGAAGATAGCGGCCTGACGAATGAAGACCTCAAGCACTGCCATTTTTTATCTGCCATCCCAACAGCCGATTTTTCTTCACTTAACCTGGCACAAGCAGTTGCAATTCATTGTTATGAATTCTATTATGGGCTCGTTCATTTACAAAAAGACATAATGCCGGCGCCCAGACTCGCCTCATCTTTTGAGTTAGAAAGCATGTATTCCTATCTTGAAGAATCATTGACGAGGATCGAATTTATGGGTGAAAAAAGCCGCATCTACTGGATGAATAATATTCGACATTTTTTTGCTCAAACCACACTCTCCTCCAAAGACACCAATATCATAAGGAGAGTCTGCAAAAAATTTCTTCTCAATTTCAAACCGCAAGATACCAAGGACGAGAGTGACTTATGAGAGCAGAAGAGAACAGCCTTGACTACGCCATACCTTCTAACAAATTCTACCCGCCCCATATTGACAAATCACAATCCCTGCTCAGAACCCGCCTTTTAACAACCAATCTCCAGCATACAAAGCACAATAAAAAGGTAATTGTGATAGAGGCGCAAGCCGGCCAGGGTAAAACTACACTGGCTTCACAATTTCTTGATTACAACAACACTGACTACCTCTGGTATCAGGTAGGCCCGGAAGACTCTGACCCTGTTCTGCTGTTATCATCACTTCTGGCCAATCTCGTAAGCAATCTGCCGGACTTTAATTCTCCACAACTCACAACTATTTTAACAGAGGGCAGTGTCGGCCCGTTAGATCTGACACGATGTGCAAATATTCTCCTCAAGGATCTCGATCGCTATCTTTCAAAAGATATCTATCTTGTTTTCGACGACCTTCATCTCATTGAATACAATGCTCTCACCAATAGTTTGCTCGAGCATATCATTGATACTTCTCCCCCCACGGTTCACTTTGTTTTTATCAGCCGTCAACCATTGGAATTAAAATCGAAAATCCTTCGAAACGGCAATCAAATCTCATATGTGAGCACTGCGGATCTTGCACTCGACAATAATGAGATCGAAGATCTCTTTAATAATGTCCTCCGCAAAGAGATCAGCAGACAGGATGCAATGGAAATCCAGAAGGTCACAAATGGCTGGATAATGGGTATCATCCTTGCCAGCCACCCCATCAGCGGACGAAATCGATTTTGGCTGGAGCCAGCAGGCGCTGCCCTCACTGCCAGTCACGATAAAGGCCATATGCTTGAATATTTCCAGGCAGAGATTTTTGATCAGATTCCAGAGAATTTACACACTCCATTTCTTGAACTTTCGATACTCCAGGAGATTCCATCAGACCTGGCTACCGAAATAACCGGTATGAACAATTTCAACAGGATACTGGTTGAATTGTCTCAGGCTAATTTTTTCATCTACAGCCTTGACGACAAGCAACAGGTTTTCCGCTTTCATCACTTCTTTCAGGAATTTCTACAGAGGCGGGCCAGAACTCAACTTGCATCCTCAGATATCGCACGTATATACAGTCACGAGGCTCGTTACTATCTCGAACGTGAACAGACAGAAAAGGCTCTTACCTGCTATAAGAATGGCGGCGATTATAAAACAATGGAAAAAATCCTCCAAGAAAAAGGGATGCACCTGATCGCCAGGAATAGAACCATCACTATCCTCACTTTGCTGCAAAGTATTCCGCAAGAAACCTTGTTTAACCACAGTTGGCTTACCCTTTACGCAGGACTCCTGCGAATTGACTTTGATCCGCAATCAACCCTCCCATTTTTTAATTCAGCCCGCCAGCATTTTATTGATACCGGGGACGAGACAGGAGAACTTATTACTCTATCGCAGACGATTTACTTCCACTTTGTTATCTCTGGACAATACAATGTTGGTTCTGAGCTGCTGCAACGTACGGAGACACTGCTTGAACAGCTTAAAACCACTCTGCAGGTACCCATTATGATCATGGCCGCACGCAACCTTGCCTCAGGGTATTGCTTTTTTAATGGAGACATGGGAAAAGCACGGTATTTTGCCAATATGGCTAGCACTCTGGCATCCCGGCACGACATCAGAAACTTTATTGCATCAAGTAGATTTATTCAGGGATATATTGAACTGCTGAGTGGCAACCGGGCAAAATATCTGAGGGAAGCGGAAATCTGTTTTGCATTATTTAATGATCCCCTCGTGGGTGAGTCAAACAAACTCACTATGAGAGTAATGAACCTCTGCTTTCTGTCTATGACGGGAGATCATCAAAACTACTCCCGACGGCAGGAAGCACTGCAAAAATCAATCGACAATAAGGTAATCGATCAGACTGTAGCCGCACCGTACCTGTTTATCTGGGGCAGCAGCAACCATTTTTCCAGAGGCAGGACTGTCCAGGGCCTGGCTCTTTTGACCAAAGGCCTTGGTATAACTTCAACCGCATCAACAGATCATATGCACAGTCAAATCCTGCAATGGCAAGCCTTTGGCTACGCATTGGCGGGTAAAGATAAAAAAGCAATAAAACTCCTCAGTGAATCAGCAGAATTGAGAGAAAACGCAGGGGGACCTTTTTATATCGCCTTTCATAACATCATTGCCGGGGCTGTCTTTACTCGTCTGAAGATGTTTGATAAGGCCGAAGAAACACTTAAAAAGGGGCTGACAATTGCACAGTCAATTTCCTCAACTTACCTCACTCTCTGTGCTCTTATAAACAGGAGCTTTTTCAAATATGAATCTGAAGCTCACGAGGCAGCTTTTGACGATCTTGAAGCCGGACTTTCTCTTATGAAGATCAGCGGCTACGACCATTTCTGGAGCTGGGAGCCGGCAATGATGAACAAACTGCTTGGTTTTGCAGTAAAAAGAGATATTGAAAAAAACTTTGCTCAATCTCTTGCCCGGAAACGACTTGGTGTCAATTTTTCTGATGAGGGTGAGCCCATCCCCCTCCTCAAAATTACATTGCTTGACAGCTTTACACTCAGTATAGGTGGAGAAATACTTTTCCAGGCAAAAGATCTCACTCCTTTCCAGCGCGAACTGCTGGGGCTGCTCATAACCGCAAAAGGACAACGTATCCCCCAGGATAAGATTCAGCTGGAATTATGGCCTGACAAATCCCCCGACAATGCCAGAAAAAGTTTTGATACCCTTCTTTCCCGTCTTCGCAAACTGATTGCTCCCCGTCTGCCTGTTGATTTAAAGAAATATCTCTATATCCAAAAAGGAATACTCTGCCTGGCAAACTGTGAAATAGACGGGTTAAAATTTATTGAAGCTGCACGGATTGGACTGTCCCACAACAAAAATGGTGACCAGCTGCAGGCACACAATGCTTTCCAGACAGCATTTTCAACCTACAAAGGAGTGATGCCGGAAGATACCTTCAAGAGCGAACAAGTTCTTGCATATAATGATCAACTGATCCATATATTTGTCGAATTCGCAACGATATGGGCAACGAACATGGCAAAGAGCGGACAGCAGGAAGAAGCAATTATCCTGATAGAACGAATTCTGCAAATCAACCTTCTCGAAGAGAACCTGACTCAACTCCTCTATCGGCTGTACAACCAGAACAACAATCCTTTAAAGGCACATGGCACTCTTGAAGGCTATAGAAAGGCTTTGATTAAGGCGGAATACACAGAAGAAGAGATAACTGAATTTCTCGATGAGATTACAACAGCCTGATCTGGTAATAATTTTGAAGAGTTTGGACAAAAGGGCATTCCAGGACAGGCTCCTAGCTATAAGTTAACCCCTTGAAGAGGACACTGGTCACAGAGAGGTTTTGTTTTTTTACAGAACTGTTTTGCAACAAGTACAATAAGAGCGTGGAATTCATTATAGAGTTGAACGTCTACCGGTAGATGATCCATAAATAGTGTCTGCATTGTGTGATAGTCGGTCTCCTCTTCAACCAGGTTATGACGGGAAAAAACCCGGTGCGTATAGGTATCAATCACAAAAACCGGGTGGCCGCATGCATAGAGTAAAATAGAGTCGGCAGTTTCCGGCCCGATCCCTTTGACACTAAGTAAATTTTCTCTTGCCGAAGCCACATCATCTTCCAGGAATTGATTCAGATCGCCACCATATTGTGAGTTAATCATATCCAACAGGTTATGCAGCCTCCCGGCTTTAAGATTAAAATACCCGGAAGGCCTGATATATTCTGCCAAATGATCAACAGGAAGCTGAAGTAATTGTGCATAACCAAGTATCCCCTCCCGCCGTAGATTATTAATTGCCTTAGTAACGTTTATCCAGCTTGTATTCTGGGTCAGAACAGCTCCCACCATCACTTCAAACGGAGTTTCTCCAGGCCACCAATCCTGGGACCCGAAGTGAGAAAAGAGCAAATTATATGCTTCAAGATACCTGTCGTCTGACCCCACCCTCACGTTATACTCTCCTCCTGCTTTTCAGGGTTATCTCCCAGGCAGATCCCGATTTCACGCGCAGTCAGAATCTTATCACTGCTGAGATCCACTTTTTTCCTCCCTTTAATGGCATCAGCAATTGGTACAGCCACCATTTGAGAATCCTTCAACGCTACCATATGGTCAAAATTCCTTTCTTCCACAAGACGAACAGCTGCAGCCCCAAAACGCAAGGCTAACAGACGGTCAAAAGTGGTTGGTGATCCACCTCGCTGCAAGTGTCCAAGCACAAGTGTCCTGGAGTCTTTGTCAGTTCGTTTTCGTACCTCGGAAGCAACCCACTCCCCCACTCCGCCAAGGACCATCTCATCACGTCCTATCTCCCCATGCCCTTTATTAAAAACCTGACCATCTTTTGTCACCGCACCCTCGGCAGCCACAACAATGGCATAGTCTTTGTCCCGCAACTCGTTATCGGCAATTTTATTACACACCTCTTCCATATCAAAAGGAATCTCCGGAAGAAGAATAACATCAGCACCACCAGAAATACCTGAATAGAGAGCTATCCAGCCAGAGTCACGGCCCATAACTTCGACAACAAATACTCTGTCATGGGATTTTGCGGTTGAGTGCAGTTTATCCAGAGCGTCAGTTGCGGTGGAGACAGCTGTATCAAAACCAAAGGTTCTGCTGGTCATTTCCAGATCATTGTCTATGGTTTTGGGTACCCCTATCACCGGCATCCCTTTTTGTGCAAAACGGTGTGCAATATCGAGGCTGCCATCTCCACCGATAGCAATGTGACAGTCGAATCCCATTCGCCCAAAATTACGAAGAATCTTATCTGAAATATCAATTATCTGAATCTCACCAGCGAGATTTTCCACTGGCCTGCTAAAGGGATTTCCTTTGTTAGTTGACCCCAGGATGGTACCGCCTGTGGAATAAATACCTTCAACATCTCTAAGTGTCAGACGAACCATCTCATCAATATCAAGGAAACCTGCATAGCCGCTTTTACTTCCGTACACTTCCCATCCTTTACGATAACACGCGTGAACCACCGAATAGATTACTGCATTCAACCCCGGCGCATCTCCACCGCCTGTTGATATGACAATCTTTTTCATACTTAAACCTCTTGTATATTCTGGTAAAAACTCCTAATTTTAATATAAAATTTCCTCAACCCTCCTTACAGGAAGATCTTCATCTGATGCAGAACTATAAACTAGATGCAGAACTGTACAATAAAAGAATACAAAACCGGAGTCACTTTTTCTCTTCTGCCACTCATCACTTTTATTAATGTAATAAAAGTGATGGCATCGTAAAAAACTCCCTGCTCCGTCATTCCCGCGCAGGCGGGAATGACGGAGTGGCGAAATATTTGAGTTTTTACGAGAGCATCAATTGTGAAGAGTTTTACTTAACCATCCAAAATTTTACGTCTTTACGACTATATCAAACATGGTTCTATTCAAGGAAAAGCTTGAATATTTCAAACTTCGTACTATTTTTACATGAGACGGATTGACTAATGAGTGTCACTACCTTACTTTGTAGTCAAATATAAATACTACGCATCAGGGGTAAAGATACGTTCTGATATAAGTATTTAGTAATTAATTTTTTACAGGAGGCATTTCATGTCTGAATTTAATGTGACAGATTTAGCTGTCGATAAGCTAAAAGAATACATGGAGCAAAATAAGATTGATTCTGCGCTACGCATAGCCCTCATGCAGGGTGGCTGAGCAGGCCCATCCCTGGGTCTGGCTCTGGATGAGCCAAAAGAAAATGATAAAGTATTCGAAAATGATTCTCTAAAGTTTCTGGTAGAGGACAGCCTTTTAACAACATGCGGTGGAATCACTGTAGATTTCGTTGACGCAGGCCCACGTTCCGGTTTTGGTATTACCTCAATCAACCCGATAAATGGCGCTGGCGGTTGCAGTTCAGGTTCATGTGAATCCGGCGGTTGCGGATGATTTGAGTGATTTAACCAGCTCAAATAGATCAATAAAAATTAAATATCCTACTCTGTTTAAACAGATATTTTTTCAAAATTGATTTGTTTCCTGCAAGTGAACAAATTTGGCAGGCTTCGTTAAGGAGCTTGCCATTTTTTTTGCCCGACCTCTGCGTCAAAATATTGACACAGCCCTTAGTCGTCCTTATATTCACTCCCAGTGATCGAAAACAACACTTTATCAACAGGCACTACGTTCATTTTTTCATAGAACAGCTAAGGAGGGGATAAAATGCAATTTGATAAATTCACACACAAATCCCAGGAAGCAATTCAGGCGGCACAACAACTTGCCCAGAGCAGCAATCATCAGGAGATTGGGGTTGCGCACCTGATCAAAACCATTTTACTGCAACCAGACGGCATAGTTGTACCGGTTCTTCAAAAACTCGGAGTTGATCCATCACGAGTTCTCAGTAATATAAATCAATTATTAGAAGATGTCCCACAGGTTTCCGGACAAGGGGCCGGTCAAAGCTATGCCTCCCAGAATCTAAACGCTTTATTCGACACTTCTATTTCTGTTGCCCAACAGATGCAGGATGAATTTATCAGCCAGGAGCATCTTTTCCTGTCTGCTCTGCAAAACAGAAAAAGCAATATTTATAAAATCCTCGCCAATCAAGGTATTGATGAAAATAATTTTCTTCAGGCACTGTCGGAATTACGCGGCAGCCATAGAGTCACCGACCAGTATCCTGAAGAAAAATATCAGGCACTTGAAAAATACGGGCGCAACCTGACCAACATCGCAAGGCAGGGGAAAATTGACCCCGTTATCGGTCGGGATGAAGAAATTCGTCGAATCATTCAGGTCCTCTCAAGAAGAACTAAGAATAATCCCATCCTGATAGGTGAACCGGGTGTTGGTAAAACAGCTATTGCCGAAGGACTGGCTCAGCGGATCATCAGTGGCGATGTCCCTTCGACCATACAAAATAAACAGGTCATTACCCTGGACATCGGCTCACTTATTGCCGGGGCAAAATATCGGGGTGAGTTTGAGGACAGGCTCAAAGCAGTTCTCAAGGAGGTAGAAGAAAAAGCCGGTGAAATCATTCTCTTCATAGATGAAATCCATACTCTTGTAGGTGCCGGTGCGGCAGAAGGATCCATGGATGCATCCAATATGCTCAAGCCGGCTTTAGCCCGTGGAGAGCTCCACTGTATTGGCGCCACAACGCTTGATGAATATAGAAAATATATTGAAAAAGACAGTGCACTGGAACGAAGGTTTCAGCCTGTCCTGGTCCTGGAACCAACAGTAGAAGATACCATCTCGATCCTCAGAGGGATTAAAGAAAAATACGAAGTCCATCATGGTGTCCGCATTCAGGATGGGGCAACTGTTGCGGCAGCTACCCTTTCAAACCGCTACATTACCGACAGATTCCTGCCGGATAAAGCAATTGACCTCATTGACGAGGCAGCCTCAAAGCTCCGTATTGAAATTGATTCGATGCCTGCTGAAATCGACCAGCTGGAACGACAGAAAATCAAACTCGAAATCGAACAAGAGGCTCTCAAAATTGAAAAAGATAACGCTTCCAAGATCCGTCTCGAAGAGTCAAAAAAGAATCTGGCCGACCTGGATGACGAATTAAAGGCAATAAAAGCCCAATGGACCCTGGAGCGAGACACGATTCAAAACATACGCCACATAATAGAAACAATTGATACCACGCATATGGAAGAACAAAAAGCTGAACGAGAGGGTAATCTGAGCCTCGTGGCGGAGATCAGATACGGCAAAAAAGTCCAATTAGAAAAACAGCTCGAAGAGGCAAATACTAAACTCCAGGAAATTCAATCCCAACAGATGATGCTCAAAGAAGAAGTTTCAGCTGAAGATATTGCACATGTTATCGCTAAATGGACTGGAATCCCTGTAGCCAAGCTGCTCGAGGGAGAAAAAGACAAGTTAGTCCATGCAGAAGATATGCTGAGCAAACGGGTCGTTGGCCAAGCAGATGCAATAAGTGCTGTTTCTAATGCTGTCAGAAGGGCTCGGGCAGGGCTGCAGGATCCAAACCAACCCCTTGGATCTTTCATTTTTCTTGGCCCTACCGGGGTTGGTAAAACTGAATTGGCAAGGTCATTGGCCAATTTCCTTTTTGACGATGAACAGGCTATGATTCGTATCGATATGTCTGAGTTCATGGAAAAACATTCGGTCGCACGACTCATTGGAGCGCCTCCCGGATATGTCGGTTACGAGGAGGGTGGTTATCTGACAGAAGCTGTTCGACGCAGGCCCTATTCCGTGATTCTCTTTGATGAGATAGAAAAAGCTCATCCGGATGTTTTCAATGTTCTCCTGCAGGTTCTGGATGATGGGCGAATGACAGATGGCAAAGGTAGAACCGTTGATTTCAAAAACTCGATTCTTATCATGACCTCAAATCTCGGCAGCCAGTTGATTATGAAAATGACGGAAGAAAACGCGGATGCGTCAACTATTCGACAGCAAATAGACGACCTCCTGCAAAGTCATTTTAAACCGGAATTTCTCAACAGAATAGATGAAACAGTTATTTTTAACAGCCTGAGCAAGGAAGACATGCTTGTAATTGTAGATATCCAGCTTAAAAAACTCATCAGCCGTCTGAAGGACAAAAAAATAAGCCTCCATATTCGGGAATCTGCAAAACGTTTTCTCGTTGAAAGTGGATACAATCGTTCCTTTGGTGCAAGACCGCTGAAAAGAGCCATCCAACGCTCACTCGAAGATCCATTGGCGATGAAACTCCTCAACAATGACTTTACAGAAGGTGACAATATTGTAGTGGAAGGAAGCAGCAGCGGCCTGACCTTCGCTGTACAACAAAAATCGTAAGAATGGACCGGCTAGGAGCTTGTCCGAGGAGTTTGTCCCTTTACATACAACGTGAGGTGCATTACATAATGCACCTCACGCTCGGTGAGAGCAGCATTTAAGAATCTCCCTCTATACGGAAAAAATATGAGTTCAACAGTAGATGACCTGACAGTGAATTATGAAGATGAAGGCCTTCTCGTCGTAAAACAGACGGGAAAAGAGGTTCTCACAAAGGGTGCCTGGGCAACAATTATGTACCGTTATAACAATTTAAATAAGAGTTCCGGCGAATATGGAAAGGATATGTATACGATCCGCCGCTATCAAAAACGTCAGGGGGCATATATTCCCAAATCTAAATTCAACATATCCAGCTCCGACCAGGCAAAAAAAATCATTTCAGCGCTGGAGGGTTGGATCAATGAAGATCAGGGAAGTTAATGAAAATAATTTCATTTTCTCCTTGACGCCACCCTCCCAATCAAGTAGTTTGCCGCGATCTTTTGCCGGTGTGATGTTAAGGATATCTCGGCACACTGGTGATGGAAACTCCTGAATAAAAGAGAGAAAACGGTAAACAATTTGATTGACAATACGATAATCTGAGATTAGATTGTTAGCCTCGTTGCGGAATTCGTACCGCACGATTTACCTGTTGGTAAATCGCAGACGATCCTTGAAAACTGAATAACAACACAAACAGCAAACGGGCCCAACGTGGATCTTTTTATTTGGATTTATATCTGAAGACAAAGAGCCACAATGAGCAAGTTTTCGTAATTCTAAAAAAACGAGCTCTTGTATATAAGCACTATATAAGTAACTGCCTCTAGGGGCAGTCTAGGATATCAAACTGGAGAGTTTGATCCTGGCTCAGAACGAACGCTGGCGGCGTGCTTAACACATGCAAGTCGAACGCGAAAGTTTTCTTCGGAAGATGAGTAGAGTGGCGCACGGGTGAGTAACGCGTAAATAATCTACCCCTGCATCCGGGATAACCCACCGAAAGGTGTGCTAATACCGGATACGTTCTTTTTATCGCGAGATAGAGAGAAGAAAGGTGGCCTCTGATATAAGCTACTGTGCGGGGAGGAGTTTGCGTACCATTAGCTAGTTGGTAGGGTAATGGCCTACCAAGGCAACGATGGTTAGCGGGTCTGAGAGGATGATCCGCCACACTGGAACTGGAACACGGACCAGACTCCTACGGGAGGCAGCAGTGAGGAATATTGCGCAATGGGGGCAACCCTGACGCAGCGACGCCGCGTGGATGATGAAGGCCTTCGGGTCGTAAAATCCTGTCAGATGGAAAGAAATGTATATGTATTAATACTATGTATGCTTGACGGTACCATCAAAGGAAGCACCGGCTAACTCCGTGCCAGCAGCCGCGGTAATACGGAGGGTGCAAGCGTTGTTCGGAATTACTGGGCGTAAAGCGCGCGTAGGCGGGCTGGTTAGTTGGGGGTGAAATCCCGGGGCTTAACC
>DEIL01000013.1 GCA_002352445.1 Desulfobulbaceae bacterium UBA2775 | reverse complement strand
TGCTCACGGATGGTGTCAAAATCTTCATATGACATGGGAGCACGTCCAACGCCCAGGTAGTCAGTTATCCAGGTTATCTCATAACTCATTGTGTTGGCTCCCGGCCTGAAAGAAGCGTATCATCAAACTGAAAAAAAAGATCAAGGTGGGAGGCCACCGATTCTTCATCCTTTAACATCATGTCCATCAATTTTGAGGTGCCGAGCATCCTGCCTAAAGTGACGAGGCGTTTGCTCATCCGGTCTATGTTGAGACCCTCAAGCCTGGCATCCAGAAGATCTGTTTTACTGGTCACCTGAAAGCCTAGTTTAGAGAGGATTTCCTCCAGATATTTCAGCCTGAAGAATCTTCCCTCAATTGTACCACCACCTCCGGCAAATCGTATGGAACAGTAGTTTTGTTCACTGTTTCTACCGCATAGGGCGTCAACGATAGTGAAATGGTAACCGAATCGGATATTGAGATTAAGATAATCATGACCGCATACTGCGTAACTGGCCGATTCAGTTTTGTTTTTAAATGCAAAGCCGTCGGTCATGGCGGCACCGTCATACTCTTTCCAATTGTAGTATTCACGATCCCCCCATTCTATTGAGGGGTGGGTCAATCCCTGCCAGAGGGCACGGAACGGGATCGACTCAACCTGGTCGATTGTAATGGTATCATCATCAGTTGTCTTCCTGTTTTGATTGTCATCATCAACAGTTATCAGATAGAGATCAAAAGGAAGTGCGGTCTCCAGACGTTTTCTATGGCCACGGCGACTTCCCGATTTCCCAATGGCAAACATTGCCTGAACACTTTTTTCATGGGCAAAACGGACAATATCATGAAAGGAGCGACATGATTCAGGGACAAAGGAGTCAGCTTCCGGATCAAGGATGTTGAGTGGCGTAATAAAATCGAGAATTGTCTGAAGCCGGAGGAAATAGGGGTGGTTGTTTTCAGCGGAAAGGGGGCCTCCGGAGATGGTTGAGCTGCCTTCAGCTTTACCCTGGTAAACTTTTTGACTGTCGGCATCAACTGTTATTACCTCTCCCTGTGAAATCTTTTCTTTTATATCTGTTGCCTCAACAATCAGAGGGACCCCAAGTTCCCGACAGATAGTAGAGAAGTGGCTGGCAGCACTGCCCATAGTTGAAATAACTGCACGGCATCTTGACAGAAAGATAATGAGTGAGGCAGGAATGCTTTCAACTATCAGGATGGAATCGGCCGGGAGATCCTGCGGATCCCTGGATGTCGACAGGAAACAGGCCACACCTGTTCCCCTGCCCTGAGCAGCAGTTACTCCCCCATGATAAAGAAGAGGTAACTCCGGTTTGTCCACCTTATTTTCTGGATCCGCATCCCGGGGCGGAACAATGGTTCTTAAAGGGCGGCTTTGAAGAATAACCGGTTCCTCGTTACCAATTGCCCATTCAATATCCTGAGGTACACCGAAAAACTCTTCCAGGCCCGCTGCCAACCTGGCGAGCTTTTGGGCTTCTTCCTGATCAATTGGACATTCGGAGCCGGATTCGCGTTCCAGGGAGAGGTTCATTTTATTGAAACAGCTGAGATGAGGCCGTGCTTTGCCACCGACAAGTTTCTCTCCTCCCCCTTGGACGCTATGGATAAAAAGAGAATCCTGTTTTTCTCCTTTAGGGTCTGTAGTGTAGATAACTCCTGCTGCTTTTGCTTCAATCATTTCAATGATCAGTACCGCCATTGAGGCTTCCGTATCACTGATTCCGGCAGTGATCCTGTAGAGCAGGGCACTTGGGGTATATTTGGAGGCCAGTACTTGTAAGTAGCTGTGGTGTACATCCTCAGGAACTACATCCAGGATTGACCGATACTGACCGGCAAAGGAATTAATCCCATCTTCATTAACAGCGCTGCTGCGTACAGCAAAACGGGTTTCAGTTTTTGCGGCGAGCCCGGTAACGAGGTCACGGCTGGCATTATGAATGGCCTGATGTACCTCAGGTGGAATATCGGCACTCATTATTAGAGACATGAGGGCTTTAGATGTATCGAGGAGAGACCGGTTGTTTTTAAGGTCTAGACTGCGAAGGTGAGAATTGATTGCCGGGCGGAGATCATTATATGCGATCAGACTGTTCCAGCTGTTTGTGGTCACCACAAAGCCGGGAGGTACGGAACAATCAAAATTTTGATACACTTCAGCGAGATTTTTTGCTTTATTTCCAGCAAATTGCAATGTCATACCCGGTTCGCCCAAACAGATGATATAGGGAGGACCGACCCGAATTGATTCCGGCTGGAGAAGGAATCGTATATATGAGTCGAATTTTTTATAATAGGTCGAAAGGTCGGTAGCCTCGCGGGCTGAAATGAGGGTCAGCTCTCTCGTCATTGCGCCAACTGTTTCGCTTAACTGATCGAAAAGAGCGATAACCTGCGTCCATTCCCTCGGCTCTTTTTTGAAAAACAGATCCTGGAAATCTGCAATCAGCTCATGGCACCGGCGGTCGTGCTCGAGAAGTCTCCTGAATGCTTCGTATGTTCCACGCTGGAGAAGATCAGGCGCGAAAAATTTGTAGGTCCAACGTTTAAAGAGGTTATTTGTATGCATAGATAGGCAACCTACCATTTTTTTCTTTTATTCAATAACCGTTTTTTGCTTCTTCGAGTAAGAAAGACAGAGAGTAGATTAAGCGAGAAAACGTAGACCACAGCACCGGCAGTTGCTCCAATTACCAGGCTGCCTAAGAGCAATGGGATGAGTACATCTTTGCCCATCTGCAGGACTGCCAGAACCTGCTTGTTGACATCCCAGATTTCCAGGTGGGCCATGGTACGACCAATGTCAAGGAACAGTCCGCTTACCTCGGAGAGGGGAGGACCATCCCAGATACGACAACCCAGCCAGTAGTTGAATGTGTAGATTGGTGCAACAGTAACCGGGTTGGTTATCCATACAGGAATCATGGCTGCAGGACGATTCAGATTAAAAAGAGTTGCTGCGATGATTGCAAGGATAAGCTGTATTCCCATTGTGGGTGTAAATGCGATGAAGGTACCGAGACCGAGTCCTCCTGCAATTGCCCTTGGCGTGCTGCGAAGTTTGATAACCCACCTGAGTACGGGGCGAAACCGCATAAAAATATTTCGTCTGTGTTTTTTGGGGTGGGTTTTTTCCATTATCTCACTTCATAAAACGTGTGGATTTATAATCCATTATATACACAAATTTTCCCAAGTAAATATATGATGGCGTCGTAAAAAGTCCCCTATTCCGTCATTCCCGCGCAGGCGGGAATCCAGAACATGTTGAAATAACTGGATCGAAGCCTACGCTATCTCCCGCCTGCGCGGGAATGACGGACAATTGGTAAATTTTTGTGGTTGTATATACCACCAAGGTACTTATCCACCCCCGGCAGCGAAAACTGAAGCAGTGCGAGCTTGACCGTATCATTCTCACTGTATTTATAGGGCTGTTCG
>DEIL01000097.1 GCA_002352445.1 Desulfobulbaceae bacterium UBA2775 | reverse complement strand
AGAAAAAAAGGTTACAGAGTTTTTTATTCTTTCCTGTTGAATGAATTTTTATGAGAAAACACGTAACCTTCTTCGCTGAAAAACGTTATGAGAGCAAGGTGAATACTTTCCGAAAGTTCTACACAGAAAATAAGGAACGGCTCTTTGGCTACTTACTGCGGAAAACAGGCAACTATCCTCTGGCTGCTGATATCATGCAGGAGAGCTTTACCCGTTATCTTGAACGCTATAAAGACAGAGAGCAAAGTCCAGCCCTGCTCTTTACCATCAGCAGGAATCTGCTCTATGACCATGCCCGAAAAAATCATCATGATACATCGTACGAGGAGGAGCAGCATGGATCGGAGTTTGACCAGGAAAACGCCTACAGTATCAAAGAAGAGTACAAACGGGTGCTGCGTGCCATACAGCAGTTGGATGATGAGGCACAGGATATCCTGGCGCTTACGGTGAGCAGTGGTTTATCGTACCGGGAAATTGCCGACATGACTGGCAACAGTGAGGCAAACATCAAGGTAAAAATTCACCGTTCACGTGTAAAACTGAAAAAAATTCTACAGCAGGATCAATTATGAAAGACTACTTGATCAGTATGTTCGTGGATAACGAGCTTAACCTTGACGAAAAGATTGAGTTTGTTGAAACAGTACACAAAAATAAGCCATTTAAGGATGAGACGGTCGAGCTGCTTGACCAGGAAAAGCTGTTGCAAGCCAGTATGGTTACCGCCATTCCGGAAGTCAGGATGCCGGTCTACAGTACAGAAAAAACAGGGTTTTTCCGTCTCCTGTTTACCCCCATCTCCGGATTTGCAACTGCCATGACGCTGGTTGCTGCATTTTTTTTATTGCGTCCTGCCCCGGTAATCAGTCCCGGTGAATTGCAGCATCGCTTTGTAATTTATAACCCGGACGTCAGCAAGACAGAAATAGTCGGCGACTTTACCCGCTGGAACCCCGTGCCCTTGGAAAAGATCGGAAATAGCGGCTATTGGTCCGTCACTCTCAAGCTGGAAGCTGGTGAGTACCGTTACAGTTACCTTATTGACAATAACCGGCAAATAGCAGATCCAACTGTACTGACTCATGAACAAGACGATTTTGGTGGAAAAAATTCCATTATCAAGGTTACGACTGCAATATAATGAAATCTCTGATGTTGATCATGCTGCTCCTGGCAGCCTTGTCCGGCTGTGCATCCAGGCATTATGTTGAACAAAAAACAGACTCACTGGTTTTTTCCCTGCAGTTGGCGAAAGCGACCCGTGTCCAGTTTTCTTCCTCAACAGACAATTTTGTTCTCCATGATACTGTCAAAAACAAGTCGGGAATCTGGCAGCTGACTGTACCGCTCCGATCAGAACTGAAATATTTTTACATTGTCGACGGATCCGTGTATCTGCCCGAGTGCCGACTCAAAGAAACCGACGATTTCGGATCAGAAAACTGTCTTTATCAGCCATGAACTGTAACCTTTTTATAAATCAGGAGTTATGAAGATAGATGGCGGCATAAAAATAGACAGTCAATGAAAACAGCACAGGTGATCAACATGAAAAATTTATCTCTTATCTTTTGTTTAATCCTCTTTTGCTCCTCAGTAGCCTCTGCCGGCGATACTGATTCAACACTGACCAGGACTATGGACAGTGCCGGGTTCAGTGAGGAACAGGTTCTCCAGGTGCAGAACATGATCAAAACTGCTCAGCAACAAGGACTTCCCGTTAACGCGGTGAGCGGCAAAGTCTATGAAGGTATTTCAAAACATGTTGATCCTGACAGGATCGTCCAGGCCCTGGAGAGGGTGACTTCCCGTTATGAGTATTGCCATGCCCTGGCCTTAAAATTGACTAATAGAGAACAAAAGGCTGCCAGGCTTGGTAATACCATAACTGCAGGAATTGCCGCCGGGTTGACCCGTCAGGACGCCGAAAAGCTCATCAACAGCCTTCAGTCCAGATCCAGGCAGATGAACCGGGATGAATTATACCTGCTGGCTGAGGAAACAATGCTTACTGCCCGGGATATGTCACGCCAGGGTGTCTCCTCTGGAACAACAGCCGGGGTCGTTAGCCAAGCAGTACAAAAGAATTTTGCTGCCGGTGAAATGCGTAATATGCGGAATACCTTCAGCAGGCAGGGAGCACAGGGAAATCGTGAATCCCTTGCCAGGAACTATGGCACTGCAATCGGACATGGGGTACAGGCCGGCGATCTGGAAGGTCACGGCCCAGAAGGCAGAGGATCTGGTGGCACGCAGGATTCCGGGGACAGGTCGGGATCTAATGCCGGAAACGAAGGAACCGGCGGCGGGGGCTCCGGCAATGATAATTCCTCTGAAGGTTCCGACAACTCAGGTAATTCAGGTGGCAGTAGCGGTGGTAGTGGCAACTCTGGGAACTCCAGTAGCTCAGGTGGTTCTGAAGGCAGCGGAGGAAGTAGTTCAGGTGGATCTGAAGGGGCAGGTGGTTCCGAAAATTCAGGTGGTTCCGGAGGCAGTGGAAGTAGTGGAGGAGAGAGTTCAGGGGGATCTGGAGGGTCAGGCAATGGTGGCAGCTCGGGCGGTTCAGGTAAAGGTGGTAATTAAACACCCTGTAAAATATTTTACTTTCAAAATTCTTTCGAAGGAGAGGTAAATGAAAAAATTAATCATTATGCTGTTTGTCTTAATCCTCAGTGCAGGGCCGGCGTTTGCCGAAGGTGGAAAAACCCAGGGGGATACCGGTACCGGTACGACCTCTACAGGAACTGATAACCAGGGAGATGCAGCTCTGGATCAGACCGGCAGATAATGAAATAGCGTATCGGGTTATTCCGATACCTGAAGATAATTAATTGAAAAAACAGGGCCTTTGTGCCCTGTTTTTTTGTGTATTTTCACCCAAACATATTCCCGGCAGGAAAAAACGTCAGGCAACAAAATTGTACAGCATTTCATGCCACCCTGTAGTATGTTTGTTTCCGTTCCAAGCAATCTCAACTATTACGCTACAGGTAAAGCCCTATACACAATAAAACAAAGGATAGATGAAAATGAGAAAAACCCGTATTGCCTTAGTCACTGTTTTACTGATGGTATTGTCTCTGTCAGCTGTCAATGATCCACCTTCGCTGCATTTATAAAACAGGCAGCGTGCTGGATCAACAGCAGTTGGAGTTTTTGACTACCTTGTAAGAGCAAATGTTAATTCATTCGGGACTGATTGAAAATAGTACCTTACTCAGGATATTCTTCACTGGAGAGCATATGAAATTTTTTATTAACATCGCACTTTTAGCCATTTTATTACCGACAATGAGTTATGGAGAGGCTAAACCTGGTCACGAACAACATGGAAACAGCCCTGGAGTGGAAGCGCTTACTCCTGATTTGCGTGATTTACTTTCTGAAGAAATGCAGGCATTGGAAAGCGGAATGATGTCTATAATTCCTGCATACAATTCTGGAAATTGGAGTGAAATAGAAAGTACCGCAAAAAAAATGAACAATAGCTATATAATGAAACAAAACCTCACTGAAAGCCAAATCAAGGAATTGCATGCAGTCTTACCACGTGCATTCATTGAAAGAGATCAGAGATTCCACTATTTAGCAGGAATGCTTGAGCATGCTGCAAAAAACAAAAAGCCAGAACTCATAAATTTTTATTTTTCGGAAATGAATGAGTCATGTGTTAGCTGCCATACCGCATTTGCTACTCATAGATTCCCAGCCTTACTATCAAAGGAAAAGAAAGCTCAACACACCCATTCACCCGAATAAATCTGCATTTTAGGATGCTTGGATAAGTGCCATGGAAGTATATTCAACGATATAATTTTAACCGACCTTCCTGGTCTTCTTGTTTTTAATTGCAGAAGTTCTGGAGTAAGGCGCTAAAATGCACAACAAAGCACATTGAATCGGATATTTTCCTACGCTGCGGTCTGAAAATTTCCGATTTATTCGGGTTAGATTTTTTTACCCGGCAGGCAGAGTCAAAGTAAATTTCAATTTTTCACCTCCGGAACTTTGCCGGTTGAAACCAATATTCATTTTTTCAACGGCAAAGTTTAAAATCTGGAACATTGGATCGGAGCCAACCAGTTCATCACCATTGGAAACGACAGCACCGGACTCTACTGCTATTTCGACATCCTGGCCCACCATATATGAAAAGAAACGAATTGTTGACCCGCTCTCAAGACTATCAAGAAGTTCATGCACAAGGGAAAATATTACAAACTGCAGGAGTGAAGGGTTATTGAAAATTGAGGGAATATCGTCTTGCAGAGTCGTTTCAAAAGAAATTTGTTTCATTGCGGCAAATCGATTCATAAGGGCGAGTTCCTCTATCAACAGATCATTCACATTAAATGTCGACGCAGGAACATCCATGCGATGTGCCACCCTGTTCAGATACATGGCCATTGTATTTGCCTGGGAAATACGTTCTCCAATAGTTATAATTATTTTTTTAAATCTCTCGTGGAGTTTATCATCCCCTCCCTCAGACATCTCGAGCAGATCATCCATTAACCCGCTTGATTCATTAATAATTGCGAAATGATTTTTAAGTTCGTGGGTGTAACCTGCCAGTAGTTTCCCCAAAGAAGCAAGTTGACTATCCCGTAATCTATTTTCCATTTTCAGACGACCTCCTAATCAGTTGAACTTCGTTTGTCATAGGCAAGTTTTATTTTCTCCATCAACTCATCAAGATCAACCGGCTTCATGATAAAATCGAATGCTCCCCGTTCCATGCTGTCAATACCCCCGGAAACAGCTCCATGGCCTGTGAGCATAATCACCTCAATTGAGGGATGTTTCTCTTTCACTTCAACCAGCACCTCAAAGCCACTCATATCCGGCATTTTCAGGTCAAGAAGAATCACATCAGGAAGGGCACCTGTGCTTAATGCCGCCAGACCATCCCTGCCGCAATCAACAGTTTCCAGTTGGAAACCTCTCAATTCGAGACGTTCCGCCAACGCCTCAGCAAACTCAACCTCATCATCAACAATCAGTACCTTTATCTCACTCATTGAAATTCCCCTCTTTGCGGGTATCGTTTATCGGTAAACGTACGGTAAAAATTGTCCCCTCACCTACTTTCGACTCAACTGTAATATTTCCACCCAATTTTTGAGCAAGACCATAAGTTATGGAAAGGCCAAGGCCGGTTCCTTTGCCAAGTTCTTTTGTGGTAAAAAAAGGATCGAATATGCGTTTTACAATTTCAGAAGACATACCCGGCCCTGTATCCTGAATATTCACATCTATATTCTCCTCGTCATGAAGGTCGGCGGAGAGCGTGATCAAACCATCCTTTCCAATGGCATCAATAGCGTTATTGATAATATTCAGGAATATCTGCTGCAGCTGCCCCCGATCGCTGAAAACCATAGGAAGATCTTCAGCAAAAGAGAGTTCGAAACGAATACGATTGTATAAAGCCTCCTGCTCAAGAAATCCCAGAACTTCCCGGAGAAGGTCACTGATATCTATATGTTCAAAGGTGACATCCATTCTTCTGGCAAACCCGAGAAGTCGATGGGTAATAACCTTACAACGCTGCACAGCATCCAGAATAGATTCAACAGATTTTGTCAGCTTTCCCTTATGATCAAACTCTTCCGAAAACTCCAAAAGGTCTGTCATCAATCCCGCTTTTTGATCAATTATGGCCAGGGGGTTGTTAATTTCATGGGCCACTCCTGCTGCAAGCCTGCCAATTGAAGCAAATTTATTTGTAAATTGTGCCTCAGTTAAGGCCTGATTTTGCTTTTCGTCAGCCTCCCTCAAACGATTGGTTATGGTATTAACAAGTTGGACAATTACCACCAGAGCCAAAACCGTACAGCCAAAGAAAATCATACGCAGACGAAAGCGAAATGAAGACCAATTTTCTCCATGCATATAGCTTTCCTTCAGCATTACCACCATCCATGGACTGTCATTAATTTGCACATATGACCTTAAATATTTTATACCTTTATATTCATCGACATTGGCAATGGTTTCACCTTGTTTATAATGAGTATAAAAAGGACAGGGTTCAAGGATCTCACCAAATATATTTGATCTTGTTTGCAAGAGTCCCTTGTTATTGACAAGAAAAATGTCCTGGATAGCGCTGGTACTGACAGTTGCAACATAATTCTGCAAAGTCTCGTAATCGATACTGAGCCGCAGCACCCAATATTCTTCATTTCCCGGTAGTTTATTGCTAACTGCAATAACAAAATGAGGGAGTTTTCTATAGCCCATAAAAACATCGCTGATATAAAGCTGTCTTACGAGAACCTTGGTATACCAATCCTGCTCACTGTAGTCATAGCCCTCTAAACGGAATGGGCCGGCGTACACTTTTTGAATACCGCTGGGGCCAATAACGCCAAAATCGACAAACCCGGGATACTGATTCTTTAAATGAGCAAATAGTTCACTGGCATTATTCTGATCAAGAAGTTCTTCGTAGCTGTACTCCCTGGAAACAAACCTGACCACAGATTGCAATTCATGGATAAATGCTCCGATTGTTTTCTGGGCACCCTCAACGGATGCCTTTAACTGCTCCTGCTCCCTTACTGCTAGAAGTTTTTTATGTTCCAGAGAGCTCAAACCTGTTGCCAGGAGAAGTGGCACAAAAAAGATAATAAACATTGCTCCATACAGCATCAGGCGGAAATGTTTATAATTTTCACCTTTATCAACTCCATCCAGGAAATTAGATATAACATGGTTGAACTTGCTAAAATAGTTACTCATCATTCAACCCTCCTTGTTTTGCTCCCGGCAGTATTGTGCCGGACTGCAAAAAACCTGCAACTGCTGCTTTCAGGGCTTCGGCGTATGGCCCTACCACCGAATCAATGACTCGTATTTTTTTCCAGGCAAGATACTGTAAGTGACTCTCTTCGATACCACCGCAAATGACTGTATTGATACCCTCTTTAATAATTAAGGCGCATAATTCTTCAGCTGAGGGACGTGTCATTAATATGGTTCTGGGGCTGCCAAGGATATGCTGATCTTCGCACAAAGCGATCACTACTTCAGAGGTCAGATCAAACCGTGGTGCTACCCAGTTTTTCCGAACAGTAATTAGAATTTTCATAATAGTCTGCTTCGTTCAGTTTAAACTGTACCGGTTGAGTTTCCGCCACAGGGTGGTTCTGCCCCATCCTAATATTTTAGCGGCTTTCGAGCGATTTCCACCGGTTTTTTTCAAAGCCTCAAGAATCATTTCTTTTTCAATATCACTCCAACCTCCCCCGGGAGATCCCGGAGATTGAGTCTGACCTGCACCAGGTTGTTCCTTCTCCTCCTCCCCCACTGTTCTGGAATCCTCTTGAGGGGAAAAAACGTATTCCGGCAAACATTCTTTTTTAACACTCTTTCCCTGGCATATATGCACTGCATATTCTATGATATTACGGAGTTCACGAACATTTCCGGGATAATGATAGGAAGTCAGAATTTCAATGGCTTTACTGGTATACCCTTTAATGGATTTACCCAGATCAGTATTTAATTTACGCAGGAAATGATCAAGCAGCAGCCGAATATCTCCATCCCGTTCCCGCAGGGCGGGTAAATGCAGACGGAGAACATTGAGTCGGTAGAAGAGATCTTCCCTGAATTCACCCCGCCTGACAAGTTCTCTCAAGGGGCGATGGGTGGCGGCGATAATTCGAACATCCACCTTTTCCTTTTTTACTCCCCCCACAGGAAAAAACTCTTTATCATCCAGCACAGAAAGCAGCTTCACCTGCAGAGAGAGTGGCAGATCTCCAATCTCGGTGAGAAAGATGGTGCCGTTCTGGGCCAGACTGAACAAGCCGGGCTTATCTTTTACTGCGCCGGTAAAGGCACCTCTTACATGGCCAAATAATTCAGATTCCAGCAACGCCTCAGGAAGCGCTCCGCAATTGATCTTAATAAAAGGATGACGCGTTCTGGATGATGCCCTGTGGATTGCCTCAGCGATCATATCTTTACCAGTACCTGTTTCTCCGGTGATAAGGATCGAAGCATCGGTATGGGCCAGAACGGGCATAAGTTCAAACATTTCCAACATTTTTTGGCTGCGCCCCAGAATATCTTTTACCCCGTCAAGGTTTGGTTCTTTCCCATCAACAGATTGCAGAACCGATATATCTTCAAGAAAGATACAAAGACCGGCAGCCTTGCCGGAATCATCTCTGATGGAAGAAACCGTGAAATGAATAGGAGATTTCTGGTGATGCTGAGTAATTATGTCTCCGGCGACAGAAAGAGAATTCCCTGTTTCAAGTACTTCACGAAACTTTTTACTGCTCTTACCAATATTGCAGCGTAAGATGAAATCAGCTCTTATTCCCCTTGCCTCAGATGCAGTAACCCCCGTGAGAAGTTCAAGAGAGTTGTTCATTTCTACAACACAGAGATCCTTGTCCAGAATGGCGATACCGTGCGGAACACCATTTATAATCTCCGAAATCTTAATTTTGTCGATAAAGGCAACAGTTGTGGATTTCATATTATTACTCAATTCAATTATCTGATTAGTGCCTTACTCCATAAAAGCTGCTCTCTGTGTCCTCTGTGGTGATATAATTTATCTTTTGGACATCCCCGCCTGGCACCTTACCTGCTGTCTTATATTGTTTTAAAACGTTTCAAAAGTAAAGTTAGAACATATTCCCGTTAACCAGAAAATACTCGCATCATAGCCAGATAGCCAATAAAACTGAGACAAGAATTAAACTGCGTCACATTGTAGGTGTTACAAATACCTGCATACCCATAAGCGGCCAGATAACTGAAACTGCAAGCCAGGTCACCAGCATAAGCAGGATACTTGCCGGTATACCGTACAGAGCAAACTCCCCAGTGCTAAACTGCTTTGAATTATAGGCAATTGCATTCGGTGCGGCACCAACCAGAAAAAGAAAAGGCATACCCGCAACTACGAGAGCTGAAAATAAAATAACTTCCCCAGCTACCCCTAGATAAGGAGCAACAACCAAAGCTACAGGCAAAGAAATGGCAATGGCAGCCACATTCATAATGAAATTCGTCATCATCATCACAAAAAAGGCCATGCCGATAATAAAAACAATGGGGGGAGAACTTTGGAAGATGACCAGCCAGTTAACAGCAAGCCATTTGGCTGCCCCGGTCTCCCATAAACAAAAACCAATTGACATGGCACCAGCGAAGAGAAGAATAATATTCCAGGGAATTTCTTCAAGATCATCGATATCAAGAATGTTGAAGAGGAAAAAAGCAACAGTGGAGCAGAGGAGAATGCCGGTCTTGTCCAATTCTCCCAGGGCAGGGACAAAATTTTTCAGGGCAATAACCAGAATAGTTCCTACAACAATGACAGCTGTTAAAATCTCATTTCTGCTCCAACCTCCAAGTTCATGGTACATTCTCTTAGCTTTTTCCTTGAGGCCTGGAATTCGTGCCCGTTCAGGTTTACAGACAATCATGAAAAAACCCCACAGAAGAAAAACCATAAGCCAGCCAACAGGAAACATATACATGGAGAGCTGGAAAAAGCTGATATCCACATCCATGATATCTTTATAAAACCCTAACGCGACTGCACCTCGAGCCGCACCCAGCAAGGTAACAATACTGCCCGCACCTGCCACATATGCCATGCCTATAAAGAGGCCCTTACCAAACCTGGTGGGCGTAGTTTCATTGGTATAAAAAGCGTTAATTGCCATAAGCAGAGGAAACATGGTGGCAGCAACAGCAGTATGGGCCATAACATGGGTGAGAGCCGCTGTCATGACAAAGCAGCCGAGATAGATCATGCTTGTCTTCTCACCGACAATGGAAAGCATTTTGTAGGCTATGCGCTTTGTCAACCCGGTTTTGGTGAAAACCATGCCGATCACAATAGAACCGAAGATAAAAAGGACCGAAGGATCCATAAAATCCTTGAATGCTACTTTAGGTTCACGAATCATAAAGAGTGCCTGGAGGAGGCCGATGGTGAGGCTGGTGACACCAATGGGCACCACTTCAAAAACCCACCAGGTTGCTGCCAGGGCAAAAACAGCCAAGGCACCTTTGGCCTGTATGCTTAAAACAAAATGTTCACCCATGGGATCAATGGCGTCAGGCCAAGGTGGACAGTAATAAATGAAGGAAAACAGGCCGATACCTGTAAGCATAAAGATGAGCCGCTTCCAGTCAAAAGGCTTTCTTCTTTCAGCTAAAGCCACTGCTATTGTTGAATGAGTCATAATCTTTTCCTTTTTCTTCCTTTTCAGCTCAATTACAGCCTGCAGACTCCGCAGATAGCAGTAAATATCTCTTCCAGGCGTATAACGCCGACAACTGCGCCATCTTCCACAACCGGCAGAACAACCTCATCGCTATGAAGCATGATCGACAAAGCCTTGAGTAAGGGATCTCCTCCCTTAACAATGTGCTGAACCGGAATCATACAATCGGAGATGGGCGTGTCTCTTTTTTCGGAACATTTGCTGAAAAAAGAGTCTTCCCATAAAATAGCGAGATCCTGGTATTCCCCCTCCTTCCCTTCATAACGCTCCGGGCTCCCGGCCATACGTTTATCAAGGGCTCGGAGAATAGTCTGCAAGTTAAGACAACCAACAAGCTGATCATTTTCATCGACAACCAGCATCCCTCCATAACGGATACGATCATTCTCATCGCCGGGAAAAGACAACAACGTCTGCACGGCATCAGCTAATGTTTGTGTCTCTTTTAAGTGTGGATAACTGTCAATTGGGACTATTGAATCTCTTACAACCGGTTTTTCTGAAGTCACGCCTTCTCTCCTCTTTTATAGTTACAAATTGCAGGACGCACCTCACCTGCCGGCAGGTTTTATTTAAAAAACCAACCTGGGGAGATAGGGGCTTTCCTCGCCCCCTCCCTTCAATTAAAGGTTAGGTGAATTACCAGCTTTTGCTCTTAAGGATTGCTTTCATTTCATCCTGGGATTTTTTTTCCAGAACCAACATCCTCTTATGTTTGGCATTGCTGATTTTTTCGAGAAGTACATTGAGATCAACCGGTTTTTCAAGGAAATCCTCGGCACCGAGCTTCATCGCCTCAATACCTGTTTTCACGGTGGCGTGACCGGTTAATATGATAATTTCAAGGTCCGGACGTTTCTCCTTTATCTGTTTCATCGTTTCGATACCGTTGATACCCGGCATAGCCAGATCCACCACAATTGCATCAAAATTTTTATCTTCAACCTGAGCAATGGCATCTTCTCCGCTTGTCACGGAATTCACTTGCAGGCCACGGGTTTCAAGACGCTCGGAAAGAACTTCCAGAAACTGTTCTTCGTCATCAACTAACAGTACGTTGGCTTCCATTTTCTCCGCCATTTTTCTCTCCTATGGTAATGGTTCGTCACGTTTTTCCTATTGCAACAACCGTTCTCAGGAAACCGCCCGGGCAGAAGCTATTTTTTTGTAAGCCTCTTCAATGGTTGCTGACAGCTTTTGAACATCTGTCGGTTTCTGCAGATAAGCATATGCACCCAGGTTCATGCACGTCTCACGATCAGCCTCCGATCCATGGCCTGTTAAAATAATAACCTCAATATCGGGGTTTGTCTTTTTGGTCTGTTTCAACACTTCAATACCGTTAATACCCGGCATTTTCAGATCAAGCACCATAACATCTGGCTGATCATCATCTATGAAATCAAGCGCCTCCCGGCCGTCAAACACAGCATACGAACCAACGTTACGGTTCACCAGCCTCTCAGACAATGTCTGCACATATTCTTTTTCATCATCAACAAGCAGAACCTTAGGGGGCAGTTCAAAATGCTGATCCCTGTAAATTGATGCCCTGTAACCCTT
>DEIL01000141.1 GCA_002352445.1 Desulfobulbaceae bacterium UBA2775 | reverse complement strand
AAGTCGTCGATATGACTAACCCCACTGAAAATACGTTACCCGATGAAAAACTGCAGGATATGCTTGCCGATGCGGATACGGGAGGCCGTAATCCGGAGGGAAAGATCTCCAGAAATGTCCTCTTTTTTGTCCCACTCTGCTGGACTATTTTTCAATTATGGTATGCCTCTCCGCTACCTTTTATGCTGAACTTTTTTGTTATTAATGATACTGAAGCAAGAGCGATTCATCTTGCCTTTGCAGTATTTTTAGCATACACGGCCTTTCCCACTTTCAAATCTTCGCCAAAAAAGTATATCCCTGTTCAGGATTGGGTTCTCGCTTCTATTGCTGCTTTCTGCGCCTCTTATATTTATATCTTTTATGCGCAAATTGCGGAACGTCCAGGCAGACCGACAACCTTGGATCTTATTGTAGCTGTTATTGGTTTGATTTTACTTCTTGAGGCAACTAGACGAGCCTTGGGGCCACCACTTATGGTTGTGGCTGCAATCTTTATCACCTACACCTTTGCCGGTCCCTATATGCCTGATGTTATTGCCCATAAGGGGGCGAGTCTTGTAAAAGGAATGTCCCACTACTGGCTCACCACAGAGGGTGTTTACGGCGTTGCTCTTGGTGTTTCCACCGGAATGGTTTTTATGTTTGTTCTCTTTGGTTCTCTGCTTGAAGCGGCAGGAGCCGGGAACTATTTTATCAGGACGGCTTTTGCCGGACTTGGCCATCTCAAAGGTGGGCCCGCCAAGGCAGCAGTTGTATCTTCAGCGATGACCGGGCTTGTTTCCGGCTCGTCCATTGCAAATGTCGTGACAACAGGCACATTTACCATCCCGCTTATGAAAAAAGTCGGCTTCAGTGCAGAGAAGGCGGGAGCGGTTGAAGTTGCCTCTTCAACAAACGGCCAGTTGACTCCTCCGGTAATGGGCGCAGCTGCTTTTCTTATGGTTGAATATGTAGGTATTTCATATCTTGAAGTAATTAAACATGCATTTCTACCTGCTGTTATTTCTTATATTGCCCTTGTTTATATAGTGCATCTGGAAGCATGTAAGATGGGATTGAAGGGAATGGAGAAGAAAAATATCAAGACGTTACCTCAGAGTCTGATCAGTTTTACTGTTACAATCCTCTCCATCATTATTATGGGAGGAGTTACTTACTATGGGCTAGGCTGGATCAAGATTGTTGCCGGAGATGCTACCATCTGGGTTGTCTGTATTCTTCTTGCGGTATCGTATCTGCTGCTTCTCTGGTATGCTTGCAAAGTACCTGAACTTGATACAAGTACCGAAATAAATGAGTTGCCTGATCTCGGTTCAACAGCACAGGCCGGATATTATTTTCTCCTGCCGGTTGTGGTATTGATGTGGTGTCTCACTGTGGAACGTCTATCGCCATCTCTTTCCGCCTTCTGGGCAACGGTTTTGATGTTTGTTGTCGTTCTCACCCAGTGGCCTTTAAAAGGGTTTTTCAGAAAGCTCCAGGGGGAAGAGTTTGCAACGAAACGTGGTTGGAATGATATGATTGACGGCATGGTTGCCGGTGCCAAAAATATGATTGGTATTGGTGTGGCAACTGCAGCCGCAGGTATTGTCGTCGGTACTGTAACTCTCACCGGAATTGGTCTGGTAATGACCGAGTTTGTCGAGTTTATTTCCGGCGGTAATCTGATGCTTATACTTCTCTTTACCGCGGTTATCAGTCTTATCCTTGGTATGGGACTACCAACCACCGCAAATTATATAGTTGTATCCACATTGATGGCACCGGTTATAGTTAGTCTCGGAGCCCAGAACGGCCTGATCGTGCCTCTTATTGCCGTACACCTTTTTGTCTTTTATTTTGGAATCCTGGCAGACGATACTCCCCCTGTCGGACTTGCGGCTTTTGCGGCTGCCGGTATATCCGGGGGTGATCCCATACGCACGGGTATCCAGGGATTTGCCTATGATATCCGAACAGCCATCTTACCTTTTATCTTTATTTTTAATACCGAGCTGCTGATTATCGGAGTTGATAACTGGTTTCATCTCATGGTGGTGGTTGTAGCGGCTGTTGTGGCGATGCTCATTTTTGCGGCTGGTACGCAAGGGTGGTTTCTCACCAGAAACAGGTGGTGGGAAACATTTGCCTTGATCTTTGTCGCTTTTACACTCTTCAGGCCCGGCTTTGTCTGGGACAAATTTTTTCCACCACTGGCTGAAAAGCCGGCCACGGAGTTGGTACAGGTTTTAGAAGGAATTGATCCAGGAACCCAACTTCGGCTGAAGATAAAAGGAGAAAAGCTCAATGGTGATGAGTTTGAAAAGGTCGTCATGCTGCCGGTTGGGGATGAAGCAACTGGTAAGGAACGGTTAAGTTCCATGGGTATTGAAACTCGGGATGAAGAAGGAAAGGTCATTGTTGATATGGTCGCTTTTGCCAGTCCGGCTGAAAAGGCTAAAATTGATTTTGATCAGGAAATTGTTTCACTCCAGATGAAAGCTGATCGACCACCAAAACAGCTTATGTTCTTTCCGGCGCTTGTACTTCTAGCTTTAATCTGGAAACTCCAGAAGGGTCGTATAAGAAAAGCTGAGGAGCTTGCAACGGCATAGGTTATGGTTAAATATGAGTCTGTATTATTCAGGATTGACAGAGTGCATCAACCTTTGCAGGAGTATAACTAATGGTTAAAAAGATATTGGTTCCCATCGCTTTTTCAAAATACTCTCAAGGTATTTTGAACTATGCTGCAGGGATTGCTGAACCTCTTGGCGCAGAACTGCTGGTGGTAAATGTTATTAATGAGCGTGACCTGCAGGCTGTTAATAAGATAGCCTCTTTTGGATACAAAGTTGATACCGAAAGCTATCTTAAAACGCTGAAGAGTGAAAAACGTGAGGAACTGAAAAAACTGACGGCGTCAATGACTCTGCCCGATGAGCTGGTCTCTTTTTCTTTTAGAGTAGGCGATCCCACGAATGAGCTGCTGAAACTCGTTGTCGATAAGAATATTGATATGGTTATTATGGGCATTAAGACCCATGATGTTCGACATATCTTTGCCGGCTCTGTGGCCGAGAGAATGTTTCATAAATGTCCTGTAAGCGTCGTTTCCTATCGTGATGAAGAAATATCGGAACGGTTGCTAAAAAGATTTACGAAACACAGGGCAAAAGCAAAAGAGTGATGTTTCTCCAGGTAATATGAAAAAGGCCACTACCAGATAATTTCCGGTAGTGGCCTTTTTTGTTTCATGGGTGTCAACCATTAAAGTTAAGGTCTGAGTATTTCACAGTCACACTCTGCCTCGTCAATGTTGAGAAGAAGAAACTTTACGTCAAAGCCATTCTTCTTCAATTCCTGGTAGGCCATGTCTGCACGTGCACCGGTACTGCAATGCACGTAAATCTTTTTATCCTTTGGAAGTTCGTTCATCCTGCCGGGGATTTCATCAAGTGGGATATTTACAGTGTTCTTGAAGATTCCCAGCTCCGCAACTTCTTCTTCGGTTCTTGAGTCAATAACAAAAACATCGGGATCCCCGCCGTCGGTTGCCTTTTTGAAGTCAGCTACCGATACCTCACCTTTGCCCAGTATTCTCTGCCATCGTATTTCTGTGGAAGCGATTGGTCCGGTTTCAATTGCACCACCTGCAGAAACCCAGCCTGCATAGTTACCCGGTACCAGAGCGACATGTTTGAAGCCGTCGCTGCGAAGGTCATCCACCGCATCGGTGGCTTCTTCTTTGTCATCGCTGTACAGAATGACAGGGGCATTCCTTGGGATATCATTAATCTTATCCTCAAGGTCATCATATGGTACTGACACAGCCCGTTTGATCCGTCCTTCTACTGCTTTATGGCTTGCACGGAGATCAATGAGGACGATATTTCCGGTATCTATGAATCCTTTTGAGGTGTAAGTGGGATATCCTGCCTCAGACCATGCAGGCTCACCTTCAAGATAGACACGAATATTTTTATAACCTAGTTTCTTCGCCAGACCGGCGTTTGTGGTGGACATGCCTCAGGTGGGGCCTCCACAGTAAAAAACAAGGAGCTGTTCCTTGTTTGCCGGCAAAACGGTTTCTTTTCCCATTTTCATTTCAGGAACTGGGATAGAAATAGCACCGGGGAGACGAGCCTGGGCATAGCGGCTGGCTGGGCGTGCATCAATGACTGTCATATCGGCATTGTTTTCATATAATCCACGAAGCTCCTCAGTTTTTATCTCTGTAACACCTGCGGGGAGTTTTGCAAGTTTTGGCTTAATGATGGTGGCAAATTTTTCCCCGTCTTTTATGTCATATTTGATGATTGCCGCTGAACCTTTTTTGGCAAATTCGAGGCCCTTGGTATTGTCATCGAATTTAAGCATGACGGTTTTTGCTTTGTCACCTTTCCCTACTACGATGGATATAGATTTTGCTTTATTGGATTTGCCTGCTATTTTACCCTTAAAGACTTTTTCAGCCTTTTCAGTGACGGGCTTCACTGCGGTCGGCCCCTGGGCCTTATCAGACGCACAACCGGTAAAAGTAAATAGAGCGATAATCCCCAAAAGAATGATTTTTTTGGGATGGATTTGCATGATGTCCTCCTGCTTGAGTTAATTAATAATTTGGGCACAAAATTGGGCACCAAGTGAATACGCTGGGGGAGTATATCTTTTATACTTAATAATTAAAAGAAATAATTAAATTACATGGCGAGAATAAACCTCAGGGTTGATCTACGATTTGTGTCAGGTCGAACAGGATATAAAGACAGACTCAGACAAAATGCTGCCTACCAGCCATCTTGTCATTAAATATAAAGTAAGGTATTTTAACGGATATAGAACACGAAAGTTTTTATCTTCTTTAATATGTCGGCAATAATTATGAGCTTTCTTTTTCCACTTTTCGGGTATTTTGTAGGTGCCATACCTTTCGGGCTTGTTTTTAGTAAGATGGCAGGAATTGATGTACGAACAGAGGGCAGCAAAAATATTGGTGCAACAAATGTGAACCGGGTGTTGGGCAGGAAACTGGGGTTTCTAACTCTTGTCTGTGACTGCCTAAAGGGCTTTATAGCCATATACCTTGCAACCCAGTTTCTACCGGAGTCGGAAAACAAGGAGCTCATTGTCGTAATAACCGGGATTATGGCGGTGATCGGCCATATGTTTCCGGTCTATCTTGGATTTAAAGGAGGAAAGGGGGTTGCGACCAGTCTCGGGGTTTTTCTTTTTCTCTCTCCTGCCGCAATTCTTATTAGCCTGGCTGTATTTATCGCTACGGTTGCCCTGTCCGGTTTCGTTTCGGCTGGATCGCTTCTGGCGTCAGGCTTGATTCCTGTATGGCTGTGGCTACTTGGTTCGTCAAAAATTGCCATTGTGGCTGCTGCAATAATTGGTCTGCTTATCTGGATTAAACATCACGAAAATATAAGGAGACTGCTCCAGGGTAATGAAAAAAGCTGGAAAAATAAGTAAGTCGGAAATATGTGCCCGAATAGGAGGATTTGAATGAAAGTCATAGAAGTTCAAGAGTTTGGCAGTCCTGAGGTGATGGAACTGGTGGAAAGACAAATTCCTGTTGCCGGAGACGGGGAGGTGGTTGTTCGGGTTGAGGCAATAGGCGTCAATCCGGTGGAAACCTATATACGGCAGGGAACCTATCCGGTATTACCCTCACTGCCGTATACCCCCGGTGGCAATGTTGCGGGGGTTGTGCATGCGTGTGGTCCGGCAGAAGAAGGGTTGAGTGTGGGTGATAGGGTATATAGTACAGCTACGATTAGTGGTGCATATGGTGAGTATACACTCTGTTCAGTCAGCCAGCTCTTTTTCCTGCCTGAAAAGCTCTCTTTTTCGCAGGGTGCTGCACTCGGTGTACCTGCGGCAACTGCCTGGCGGGCTCTTTTCATGCGTGGGGGAGGTGAGGAAGGTGAGACTCTTTTGATCCACGGCGCCAGTGGCTCTGTGGGGCAGGCGGCAACACAACTGGCTAAAAGTAGAGGCATGACAGTTGTTGGAACTGCAGGGTCGGCAGAGGGGTGTGAGCTGGTAAGAGGATTGGGGGCTGACTTTGTGTACAATCATAATGAAAAAAACTATGAAGAGAAAATCCAAAAAGCTGCGGCAGGGACTATTGATCTTATTCTCGAAATGCTGGCAAATATAAATCTGGAGAGAGATCTGGAGCTGCTTGCTCCACGGGGAAGAGTGGTGATTATAGGCAGCAGGGGACGAATAGAAATTGATCCCAGGGTAACAATGGGTAAGGAAACGGATATCCGGGGATTTTCACTTGTCAGCGCCACGAGTGAAGAAATTCGACAGATTCATACAGGACTGAGGAAAGCTATTGAAGATGGTTCATTGATACCGACGGTCAGCCGTGAAATGCCACTGGCAAAGGCAGCTGAAGCCCATACACTTGTGATGAAGGATGGTAATTGTGGCAAGATAGTACTTTTGCCGGGTCCAACGTGAAAAGGAGGATATACTATGAGCAAGTCAGGATATTGGGCGGATCATTACCAGGAAAACAGGTTGTCGGTCGAAACAGCGATCTCCAAGATTCATTCTGGGCAGAGAATTTTTATCGGGTCTTCCTGCGGTGAACCACAGCATCTTGTTAAAGGGCTGGCTGATGCCAGCTCTCATTATACTGACCTGGAGATTATCAGGCTTTTCAGCAAGGAATCCACCTCACTTTCGAAAATTGCGGAAAAATCAAAATCCCGGAACTTAAATATTCGCTCCTTTTATCTCGGTTCGGCCAATTCAAAGAGTTTCAAGGGTGATCTGCGTTTTATCACGCCAATAAACATCTCTGATGTGCATCGGCTTATCAGGTCAAGATTGCTGCCAATCCAGGTGGCTTTTATACAGGTTACTCCCCCCGATGATTTTGGCTGGATGAGTCTGGGAATCTCCGTAGATATTACAGAATCTGCGGCGGAGGCAGCAGACATTGTCATCGCCCAGGTCAACACGAATATGCCGAGGGTTCTCGGCAGGAGTTATATCCATGTGAGTGATATTGATTTCTTTGTTGAGTATGACGAACCCCTTATAGAAACAGATACCTATCCTGATGTTGCCTCTGCGGATATGATTGCCCGCTATGTCTCACGGCTTATTGACGATGGCTCCACCATGCAGATGTCACTGGGGACTACAACTAATGCCAATATCAGAGCTATGATGCAGAAAAATGATCTGGGGATACATACTCAGTTTTTATCGAACACTATCATGAAGCTTGTGGCTCTTGGGGTGGTGACCAATAAGAAGAAGGGGTACAATAACGGCAAACTGATTGCCAGCAATGCCATTGGCACCAAGGATCTTTATGACCTGCTGGACAACAATGCTGCCATTGAGTTTCATCCCTCGAAATATGTCAACGATCCGAGAGTTATTTCCCGCAACAACAAAATGGTGGCGATGAATATCGGTCGGGAGATAGATCTGACCGGACAGGTATCAGCCGATGCTTTGCCGTTTAATAATTTTTCAGGGGTAACAGGAATACTGGATTTTTTTCGCGGTGCTTCAATGTCAAAAGGCGGCAAATCCATTCTTATGCTCACTGCCACAAGATCGGATGATGAAGAGAGCAGAATAGTACCGCAGTTGATTAACTCCGCAGTGGTTGTTCCCCGCAGTGAGGTTCAGTATGTTGTAACCGAGTATGGTTCGGTTAACCTTTTTGGCAAGAGTTTTCAGGAAAGAGCTATTGCCCTCATCAGTATCGCTCACCCGGATTTCAGAGAGTGGCTCTTTGAGGAGGCAAGAAAAATCGGCCTTCTTGGTCCTGAACGTTCTCTCAAGGCAGATATGCACTCTATCTATCCTCTGAAACTTGAAGAGATTCATATACTCAATAACAAAAAGATTACATTCAGGCCGGTGAAGCTGACCGACGAGCGATCCATTCAGGAACATTACTATGGGCTGGAAAAGGAGGATGTTATCTCCAGATTTTTCAATGAAAGAAGCAGTTTTGTCAGTGATCAGATAGAGAACACTTTCATAATTGACTACATAAAAGACCTGACCATTGTGGCAGTAGAGGGAGAGCCCGGCTTTGAACGAATTCTTGCGGTGGGAGAATATTTTCTTGAACCTGAGGGAAATATGGCAGAGATCGCTTTTTCGGTGGTGAAGGAATGGCAGGGGAAGGGCCTTTCCAGTATTGTTATCAGAAAGCTCGCCGAGGCAGCAAAAACGAATGGAATAACGGGATTGTTGGCGTATACCTCAACCGCAAATAAAGGAATGGTGAAGCTTTTTAAATCCCTGCAGTATGATGTTAAGATTACGATTGAAGGAGATATGTTCAGCCTGGTTTGTAAATTTCCTGTGGATAAGGAGTAGGTTCTTTTACCAAGATCTATTTCTGGTAAATTAGCGGGCGGAAGATTTTTGAATCAAGGTGATATGTTGACGAGGAAATATAATGATTCACGATATCTGCTCTGGCTGGCAGTTTTATTCTTTCTCGTTGGATTCCGCTGGTCCTGGCCCGGTGGTATCAAAACCTGGGCAGATGTAGATACTTTCATCTCAAAAAAATATCCCCGGGTTAATCATATTTCAACAGGGGAATTATACTCACTGTTTTCAAATGGCCGCACACTCTACCTTTTTGATATCCGTACACCGGAAGAATTTGCAGTGAGCCATTTGCACGGAGCTGTAAGGGCAGAGAAGGCGGAAGAAGTCGATCTTCCCAGGGATACATTTATTATTGCCTATTGTTCGGTCGGGGTGCGATCCGCCGCCTTTATACGTGACCTTCAGCAAGAAGGGTATCTGCAGGCGTATAATCTGCGAGGATCTCTTTTTGAGTGGGCCAACAAGGGCTATCCCCTGGAGCGGGAAGGAAAAAGTGTGTATAAGGTACATCCCTATGATTCTAAATGGGGACTGTTTCTTGAAAAAAAATTGCATAACGAGTAATACTTTGGCATTGATCCAGATATTTTAAGAAAATCTTTATCTATTCGAATTAAATTTCGTGACAGAGGTCGGTGTAGGGGTCGGCCTTTCTATTCATATCCAATAAAGGGGGTAATTATGTCAAGTGTTAAAGGTACCAAGACAGAGAAGAATATCCTGACAGCGTTTTGTGGTGAATCACAGGCTCGTAATCGCTATACCTACTTTGCCGCTCAGGCAAAAAAAGAAGGTTTTGTACAGATTCAGCATATTTTTGAAGAAACTGCGGATCAGGAAAGAGAACATGCAAAACGATTGTTTAAATTGCTTGAAGGAGGAGAAGTTGAAATCACTGCCGGTTTTCCTGCGGGGGTTATAGGTACCACCGTAGAAAATTTGAAAGAAGGAGCGGCAGGTGAGCATTATGAACACACAATAATGTATCCTGAATTTGCTGCAACAGCACGTGAGGAAGGGTTTGAAGCAATAGCATATATTTTTGAATCCATCGCGGTGGCGGAAACGCAGCATGAAAAGCGGTATCAAGCTCTTATAGCAAATATAGAGTCCGGTACTGTTTTTAAAAGGTCCATGAAGGTGACCTGGAGATGTCGGAATTGCGGTTTTGTTCACGAGGGGGAGGATGCACTGGAGATGTGTCCTGCCTGTGCTCATCCCCAGGCACATTTTGAGTTGTTAGCTGAAAACTGGTAGGCTGGCTAAGTGATACATTTGCAGTCAGTACTCGTTGCAGTACATACTCCTCAACGAGTACTGACTGGTTCCTGGTCATCTTTCTTCAGGCAGGGATTTTCTGAGGATAAAATATCCAGTAATACCTGACAGGAGAGAACCGATAACAATACCGAGACGCTCATCAAAAACCGTGTCAGCAGTCTGTTCAAAGGCAAGTGACCCAATAAAGAGACTCATTGTAAAGCCTATCCCGCAAAGAGCAGACATGCCATAGAGGGATTTCCAGTTCATCCCTTTTGGCATCGGGGCGAGTTTCAGCGAAATGGCCATCCAGATACAACTGAAAATTCCTAACTGCTTACCGACAAAAAGACCTACAGCAATCCCCAGCGGTACACTATGGGTAAAGAAGTCGGCTGTCGCATCGGAAAAATCTATTCCCGAATTACAGAAAGCAAATATAGGCAGGATAAAAAGGGCTACAACAGAGTGCAGATCGTGCTCAAGCTGCATAAGAGGTGAGTGCTCAGGATCCTCCTTAGAACGCATGGGAATGAACATGGCAAGGATAACACCTGCCAGGGTCGCATGCACACCCGATTTAAGCAGGGCCACCCACATGACAGTCCCCACAAAAATATACATGCCGATTGTTTCCTGTCCTTTTTTGTTCATAATACCTAGAATACATATGCAGCAAAAGGCGACTAGCAGTGAAAGAAGGGAGAGGTTGTCGGTATAAAAGATAGCTATTATTAAAATGGCACCTATGTCGTCAAAGATGGCCAGAGAGGTAAGGAGAATTTTCAGACTGGTTGGAACCCGTGACCCGAGCAGTGCGAGTATAGCCAGAGCAAATGCAATATCAGTGGCGGCAGGGATTGCCCATCCTTTCAGGGCAACAGGATCCTGGTAATTCATTACAGCATAGATAAGAGAGGGGACAAGCATACCGCCGATGGCACCCACGGCGGGAAGTATGAGCTTTGTTCTGTCCGACAGCTCGCCAATAAGGAGTTCTCTTTTCAGCTCTAATCCCACCAGGAAAAAGAATCCAGCCATTAAGCCATCATTCACCCAGAGCAGCAGAGGTTTGGCAATCTCCAGGGGACCGATACGAATGTGTACGGGGGTTGTTATGAAAAGATCATAGAGAAAGACCAGTGGCGTGTTGGCAAGAACCATGGCCAGTACTGCCGCTGCCATGAGTAAAATACCGCCCGCCGATTCCAGTTTCAGAAATTCCGATATTCGATATATTCTGGTGCCCATGCGATCCCCTGTTCAGACAATGTGGAAATATTTGGGTTTTTACGATTCTATCACTCATTAATTGTGACGATTTTGTCCCGAATCTATTATACAGGATTGCTGATGTCAACACATGTGATTCCCAGCAGACTTGATTACAGTTACGTTGTGTCCTACATTCTTATGCGAATCGCCTTAAATACCTTAGAGCCAGGGAATGTATCGAAATGGACTATCTATTATTAACAGTTGCATGGGGGAGCTGGTGTGCAATGCACAGCTTTCTGATTGCCCCTTCCGTAACCGGCTATATGCGCTCCAGGTTTCCGGGATCTGATCGCTGGTATCGAATTTATTATAATAGTTTTTCCCTGGTAACTCTGATTCCACTGCTTTATTATACGATGTCATTTGAAAGTACTGCAGTTTTCAGGTGGGAAGGTACCTGGCAGGTGCTGAGATTTGGCTTCCTCCTTCTGGCTTTCATTCTTTTCAGAGAAGGGGCCAAGAAGTATGCTCTTGACTACTTCCTGGGGATAAAACAGCTGCAAACCGGCAAAAGTAATGCCCTCCTGAATGATAAGAAGATGTTTGCTCAGACAGGTGCCTTTGGACTTATCCGCCATCCCTGGTACGCAGGTTCTCTGTTGCTTGTCTGGTCAGCTCTACCCACTTATACTGCAGCAACCATAATCATATCTTCTATCCTGAGTGTTTACCTTATTGCAGGGACACTGTTGGAGGAGAGGAAGATTCTGGCAGAATATGGTGAAAGCTACCGACTCTACCAGAAGCATGTTTCAATGCTTTTCCCCTGGAAATGGCTTGTTCATCGCCTGGGTCGGTAATTTGTTGCAATATTAGAAAATTATTTACAAGTTGCTTAGAGAAAGAGATTGACCACGCCAGAATTACCCCAACAACCACAGGCTAAAGAAGTCCCCCTTTTAAAACAGGTTATTGCGCTGGCCTTGTTTAAGCTGCTGATCAATACGGGGCGTCGGTTTGTCTACCCCTTTGCCCCCGTCCTCAGTCGTGGGCTCGAAGTCCCTTTGACGGCCATTACCACTATTATTGCAGCAGGCCAGTTTACTTCGATCCTGGGACTTTTCTGCGGGCCTTTGGTTGATCGATTTGGGTACCGGGCCATGATGAAATCCGGGATGGTGCTTGTATTTGTCGGCATGTTGCTCTGTGGTATTTTCCCTCTATACTCGATAGTTTTCCTCGGGTTGCTAGTGGCAAGTTTTGGGAAAACAATTTTTGATCCAGCTGTGCAGGCATTTATCGGCCATAATGTACCATTTCATCGGCGGGGCAGGGTAATAGGTGTTGTCGAGATGTCCTGGGCAGGCAGCACCTTGATTGGTATTCCTTTTCTTGGTCTGGTGATCGATCAGGCTGGTCTGGTCTTCTCCTTCTATCTTCTTTCATTTTTCGGATTGGTCGGCTGGATAAGCATAAACCGGATAATTCCGGCAGATGAGAAGAACCATGATTCTGTGAAGAGCAGTATAGGACTGTTTTCCTCCCTGAAGCAACTCTTAAAGATACGACCGGCAGCGGGGATGCTTGGATTCGGTTTCTGGATTTCAATCGCCAATGACAGTCTCTTTGTTGTCTATGGGATATGGCTTGAGCAGGCTTTTCATGTCACACTGCTCACCCTCGGCTTCAGTACTGTGGTAATCGGCGCAGCTGAGCTCTGCGGTGAATCGCTGACAGCTCTTTTTGCAGATCGGCTGGGGTTGAAACGGGCGGTAATTATGGGGCTTGTGCTGGCTATCATATCCTATTGCCTCCTGCCTTTTGTCGGCCAGACCCTTTCCCTGGCGCTGGCTGGAATGTTCATGGTGTTTCTTTCCTTTGAACTGTCTATGGTCTGCAGTTTTTCTCTGAGTACCGAACTTATGCCCAGGTCCCGGGCAACCATGATGGCGGGGTTTTATGCCACCGCCGGTATAGGCAGGATGATTGGTGTTTTTGCGGGCGCAGCTTTATGGAAGGTGGGAGGTATTACCGCGGTTGCATGGACAGCTGCCTGCCTGACCGCACTTGGCCTGCTTTCACTTCTCTGGGGCCTCCATGGCTGGAAATATCAAAAGAGTGAAGTTTGATGGCGTCGTAAAAAGTCTTCATCTTGTTCGTTGTTACAATTTTTCTATTGTTACGACGTACCGTATGTACGCCGTAACAATAGAAAAATTGCACGCCTCCAATATGAAGTTTTTTACTTATCCATCGAAACTGAGGTTTTTACGAACTTGTCA
>DEIL01000299.1:8407-8866 GCA_002352445.1 Desulfobulbaceae bacterium UBA2775 | reverse complement strand
AGTGTGTACAATATATACACCTGTTCGACTCCAGGCTGTTTTCTGGCTGAAAAACAGTTCACCTTTGTCAATTTTCTTTGATTCCGGTTTCCAGCCGGCCTTCTGCAGAATATCAGCAAAATTGATTTTTTCTATACCAGACTCAATCCCTTCCCATCTACTCCTCTGATTCATCTTCTCAAGCCGTCCAGGTTTGATCGAAAGATTGTCGGTTTTGATAATCTTCCAGACAGAGGGAAATCTGTCGAAGCTGCAAATTATAAGATTAGCACTGAGCAATCCCAGCAAGCCGACAAACCACCAGGAGTAGTACATATCCGGAATATCGAGAACCTGAAAAAACTGAGCCATCTTAGAACCATAATTTTCCACATAAAATGCGTGGGATTCACCCTGTGGGATAATGGTACCTATAATGGAAGAGAGTGCAATAAAGCTGAGTGTGAAAATTGCGAGTTT
>DEIL01000299.1:767-8340 GCA_002352445.1 Desulfobulbaceae bacterium UBA2775 | reverse complement strand
GTTTGAGGCTCCGGTCCATAGCCTGCGAGGACGTTTGCCGACCCTCCTCAGTTCGAAGTCTGTGCTTATTTCTTGTTTTTTATGACAGGGTTTATGGAGTAAGGCATTAATTACGAGACTATCGTCTATGGATTATGTAAAAATAGCTAAAATAAATGATTTTAAGGATAAGCACATCAAATCTTTTTCTATATTTGGAAAAAAAATTGGCATTATTCAACATAAGGATAAAAAGTTTTCTGGAATTGAAGTGAGCTGTAAACATCAGGGGGCTGATCTTACTGCGGGTAAAATTGAAGGAACCATAGCCACTTGTCACAGGCACCAGTGGAAATATGATCTGGATACGGGAAAATGTCTCACCCATGATTCCCCTGATCTCAGAAAATATGATGTCCAAGTTCGAGGAGAAGATATCTATATTTCTTTTCTGCCTCAAGAATAGCTTCCTTTGCTGGAACAGATCATTTATATCGTTCGATATCAAATGTGATGAACTCGTAAAAAGGTCACTCGATGTCTTCGCTTATCGGAAGTTCCAGATGGCTAAGTTAAATAGCTTGCCATCATATCTGATAATGGGTATATTGCGTGATTCTGAAATAATTTTTTGCTTGCATAAATATGAGCTTTTACGAGATTGTAATATAGGGAGAGTTAAAGATGGCTAAGGTATGTGAGATTTGCGGTAAGGGCCCGTTGACAGGAAATAATGTTTCCCATGCACATAACAAGACGAGGAGGAGATGGCTTCCCAATCTTAAGAAAGTGCGTATGGTGACTTCAAGTGGAAGCACCAAAAGGGGCAGAGTTTGTACCCGTTGTATCAGATCTGGTGCAGTAGTAAAACCGGCATAATATACAAGTTATAGAAGAGTTTGAGGCGAGAGGAAGTAATTCCTGCTCGCCTTTTTTTTTACTTTACCATCAAGTATGGGGACAAAGATGACTGATAAAGATATAAAATTTCTCAGTGTGGAAGAGGCGGGCAGACTAATTGGTGCTATCCAGGAAGAAGAAGATATTGAACAGCAAGACCGAAGGATCATGACGGTATACAACCGCGATGATAAAGAACTTTGCTGGTTTGACTACGATGAGATTATGGAAATCGTAAAAGATGTGAGTAAGTCAGAGAAACAGGAGGCGGTGCAAAACTATATTTTGACGCATATACCCGAGTGGGCACTGGACATATAATTGCTACTCATACTTTAGCCATTCATCCAGCGACAAAGGGAAAAGATTGCATTGCGATGACTCAGCACCTGTGTATCCGCTTTGAATTTCTTTTCCCTGTTGAAAGATTGAAACAGGCCTGTCGGCTGAAACGACGATAACGATAGTTTCCGGATATTGTGCTGTAAATCTGAGAGCTGAGTTATAGCGTGCTCCCCTGGCCCTGTTTTCATTTTTAATTCTGTGACCGTCCAGAAGGCAGGCAAAAGAATAGAGGTGGAGGTCGGTTCTAATATGTAAGGCGCCATCAACCCTGGCAAGAGCTCCGGCCAGTCTAAGTTTATTCGGGTCTCTTAAGTCAAGGGGGGGAGTGAGGATCTGGCCGGCGGTATCTGCAGGAGACTTCGCTAAATCAAGGACAAAAGTACAACCGAATGTTTTATCTTCCGCATTATGAACCAGATCCGCAACAATCCGGAAAAGATCATTTCTAGAAGATGTCTCCAGATTGAAATCAAGAAGAGTTTCTTCCACTTCAAAAAGTTTTGCCCGGTGTGTATTGGAGCTATAACTGCCATCCTGAAAACTGCATATTTTCTCGTCACCGGCGCTGATAAACCCAAGTTTGCCCTGAAACTCTGTAGTAATATGAAATTGAGAAATCCTGCTGCTGCCTATGCCAAGAATGGTGATCCCGTCTGAGATAAGGGTATGATCTGAATGCTCAACTGTCTGTAAAAGTTTGCGTACATGTTTAAAATTGTTGAGGGGAGGCCTTTCGTCGCCCTTGAATCGTGCAAGAAAATTGATAGTGTCTAAAAAACGCGGCTCAACAAAGGTCAGCTTGCCAAACGGCCTGGCTCCTTCCTCATTGGTTTTGGAGATACCCAGGATAGCATCCAGGACAGGATAAATTCGTATATGATAATCGAGTCCGAGTTTCTGGTTGGCTTTGTCAACGATGTAATCCCGAACCGCATGGCTGGCATACTCTCGAAGAAAGCTGCCGGAAATTCCCGTATAGAGTGAGCTGTCATTGGCTATATCGTGTGAAAGTCTGAGTACTGCATGTTCCAGCCAGCATTCAGTCGGGCCGATGGAGCAGAGAGCGGGGTGATGTTCGGTGAACCACATCTGGTAATAAACAGGAGATGAACTGCCTCCATACGATATAAGTCCGTCAAGGTGCAGATTTGGTTGCGGTTCTATGTAGTTGTATGAATTGTAGGGTGGTTTTCTTTCAACCGGTCTACACCAGTTGTCGTTATTAAAATAGATGTTTTTTAGCTTTGGTTCGTATTCTCGTAAAATATTTTGTGGATCACATATAGACAACTCGTCATCTTCGGCCAGTGCAAAAATGACTGCCGCACGGCTCTGTCCCGAAAAAAGAGACAATCCGTCTCGCAGCCCGCTTAATGTCTCACATATACATCTGTTAATAAAAGAAGTGGTTACCAAAGTGATCAACCCCAGTCGAAGCGGATTACATTGTCAAGCGGGTCGGATTTCACGATTCGAATTTTTACAATGGTGTTGGCTGCAGGCCCCGAACCGGCTGGCGTCGGTAGATCAATATCCATAAGAATGTCAGTCAGCAGAAGGTTTACTCTTTTGGGTCCAACCTGAATGACCAGTGCATCCATAAGCTGCCCCTTACGATCGGCTAAATATTTAAGCAGCCAATACCGTTGACGCTGTTGGCGCACATTATTTGCAGCACTGATAGTGCGTGAGAGCACAGAAGTAAAATCTTTACACATTTCTTCCGTGAAACAAGGTTCCTGTCTGCGAACAATGGTATTGAGCTGATGCTGCATTACCAGATCAAGCAATCTTCTGATCGGGGAGGTGACGGTTGTATAATGGGAGACACCAAGTCCGCTGTGGGGTTTTGCCGTGGTTGAGAATTCGCCCCGAGGCAGTTGTTTGCGCTGAAGGGTATTTTGGAACAGATCGTCATCTTCTCCGAAAACTATCCTGTTTTTCAATACCGGCTGCGACCTGAAGAGTCCGGGAACCATACGATCAGCAACATACTTGGCGGCTTCACTGTTGGTTAGAATCATCATTTCCGAGACGATGGTTCTGGCTGGAGTGTCACTTTTCCCTAAGTTTACATTAACCTGCCCCTGGTTATCTATAAAGATATTGACATCGGGGAAGGGGAGCAGGAGGGCGTTGTTTTTAAGTCTCCGCTGCCGCAGTTTTTTTCGCAGCATATTGAGCAGACGTATCTCTTTATCACTCTCCAGCATCCGATCAACCTGATCGTAAGTGAGACGTCTTGCAACCTTGATAACTGAAGGCACAATTTTCACCTTCAAGACCTCGCCTTCACCGGATAGCAGGATCATGAAACTGAAAGCAGCCCTTGTCTCATCCTGGATCAGGCTGCAGATTCCCTGGGAGAGGTGGCGAGGCAGCATCGGAATTTGCCCCTCAGGGAAGTATATTGAGGTTCCCCGACGCATTGTTTCCTGGAAAAGAGGGTCCCCTGGTCGAACATAATGAGCAACATCAGAAATATGGATGCCCACAAGATAATTGTCGTCCTGTTCTTCAATAGTGAGGGCATCATCAAAATCAAGGGTAGTCGGGCCATCAATGGTGATGGGGGAAAGGTGACAATAATCGACTCTTCCTGAATCCTTGAAAAGTTCATCCTGATCGCGCTGTAAAATGAGTTCAGCCTGCTGCCGAGCCTCAAGAGGAAAATTTACAGGCAATTCATTTCGCAGCAGAGGGATATTTTCATTGGGGCCCCACAGCTCTGCCTTGACCAGCAGATGGAAGGGGTCATGGGGTTTGGTCAGGTTGGTTGTCTTAAGGATCTGTTTTGCTATAGTTGCATGTTTGGCTTCACTGCCAAAGACATAGTAATCGCGGATTATATGAAGTGTTTCTCTGAGAAGAGGATCAAGTTCTTTTCGCGTTTCTTTGGCTGTGATGAGTTCGGTAACAGCGTTTGCACCATCATTAATCAGCTGAAGCTTCTTTTCTTCCTTCTGTCGCTGAATTTGCAGTTTTTCAACCTGTTCAGGACTGTTAACCTTAATGCGGCCTTCATTGTATTTGAAGAAAAGCCTGTCGGCAAATACAGACCTGAGGAATGCGGAAACAATATCATCGTTGGCCTCCTCACCAAAGATCAACTCTGCTAAAAAGGCCGGACTGAAGGAAGGATTTGGTTCTTCTGCCGTCAGTTCCCATATTTCTTCGAGGTTGATTTTGTCCATGAGAGAACCACGTTTTTCGGTGGTATCACGAAGATGTCTGGTAAGGGATTCCCGGCTTAGTTCCGTGGAATGGATTTCGTTTGAACAGTGGACAACCCGTGAAACAGGCAGGTTTACTTCCCGGCCGTTCTGGTTGAGGAGACGGAGCCGTTTGGGCTGACTCTCTGTTACCAGAGCGCAGATGAATCTGCCGTTATCGAGATATTCAATGAGTTTTCCGGTGGTAATCATAAATCTACTGACTGTTCAAAAAAGGTGGTGCTTTAAAAAATATAAGCAAAATGTATGAATGGCATTATAATTGGACACTGTAGGTTAATTTCGGATACTGATAAACCTAGACCAATATAGTGTGTAATACTTTTTTGCACACACTTATTCTACTCTTTACTTAATTATTATTCTGTTCCTTATGAATCATTTTGAAAAACCGGTTAAATCCGGTCTTGTGGCAATTGTCGGTCCCCCGAACGCAGGGAAATCAACCCTGATGAATAAGCTGCTCGGCCAGAAAATATCAATAGTCACACCAAAACCACAAACTACAAGAAACCGGATAGCCGGGATCCTTAACAGGGAGGATTGTCAGATAGTTTTCCTCGATACTCCCGGTTTGCATAAATCCAGGGATCCACTTAACATTGAAATGGTGCGAGTGGCGATGGACAGCCTGATGGATGTCGATATCGTCATCTTCCTGGTCGATGTTTCACTTCCTTTACCGGAAAAAATAAAGAAAGAAAAACAGCAGGAGTTTTTGTCCTATATGGAAAAGATACAATGTCCTGCTGTTATGGTTCTGAATAAAATTGATCTGGTGGAGCGGGAAAAACTTTTGCCTATGATACAAACTTATTCCGGGCTATACCCCTTTCGTGCAGTAGTACCCCTGTCAGCGCTTGAAGGTGACGGAACTGACAGTTTATTGACTGAAATCGTAACGCTTTTGCCTGCAGGTCCCAGGTATTTCCCGGAAGATATTCCTACAGATGCCAGTGAGAGATTTTTATGCGGTGAAATAATAAGAGAGAAAGTTTTCCTGTTGACCGGCCAGGAAATTCCCTATTCAACAGCGGTTCTTATTGATTCATTCAAAGAAGAGAAGAACAGGCTTGTAACGATACATGCAAGTATAGTGCTCGAAAAAAATTCACAAAAGGGAATTGTGATCGGCAAGGGCGGAAAAAAACTTAAAGCTATCGGCATTGCCGCCCGGAAAGATATCGAAGTCCTTCTCGGTGAGAAGGTGCTTCTCAAGTTGTGGGTAAAGGTGAAAAAAAACTGGTCGCAGGACGATCAGTTTTTGAAAGAACTTGGTTTATAACTACCGTTACTCAGTACCTTTATATTCTGAAAAAAGGTTAAGACTTTTCAGTATATTGTAAGCGCTTCGTAATTGATTGTCTTCCAGTAGACGTTCTTCCAGCTTTGTGTTCGTTTCGCTCTCTTCTCCCTCTGGAGGTTTTTTCGATTCTGCCAAATGATTTTGGAGGTCGATTTCCTTTATGAACCTGCTGTTTTTCTCCTCCTTTGCGGGCGGGATACAGGGGACGAAAGGAACTACCACATCGGGGATAATGCCGCGGGCCTGGATGGATCGGTTATCGGGGGTATAATACCTGGCAGTGGTCATACGCAGCCCGGCACCATCTGGAAGGGGGATAATTGTTTGAACGGAGCCTTTGCCAAAGGTTTGAGTACCGACAATAATACCGCGCTTGTGATCCTGTATTGCTCCTGCTACGATTTCAGAGGCGCTGGCCGAGCCTTCATTAACAAGAACCACGAGGGGGTACTGTTGCTTTCCGCCGGTATCGTGGGCCGAGAAGACAGTGTTCTGGTCCTTTTTACGGCCCCTGGTTGAGACTATACGACCACCATCGAGGAAATAGTCGGAGATGGCTACAGCCTGATGGAGAAGACCTCCNNTGTATGACTTTGGAAGTTTGTTATGCGGGTATAGATAAAGCCGGGAGATAAAAATTCAGCTTTCAAGGACTGCAAGGGAATCATCGTCCTGGTAAGCGTTATCTCCTTGAGTTTATCCCACCCCTCCCGGTGGATTGAAATTGTCACTTCGGTACCTTCCGGTCCTCTCAATTTCTTGATCGCCTCGTACGGGCCCATATTTTTAGTCTTAGTTCCGTTAATCTCAATTATCAGGTCATTTGCCTTCAACCCGGCGCGGTCTGCAGGGGTATCTGCGATAGGGCTGATAATTGTCAGCAGATCGTTCTTTATTGTCACTTCAATGCCTATACCGGAAAAGGAACCTCTGGTGTCCTCCTGCAGTTCCTTGAAATTTTCCGGAGAAAGGTAGGAAGAATGCGGATCAAGTGAGAACAGAAGACCCCTGATGGCACCGTTCAAAACTTTTTCGGTGTCGATTTCTTCTACATAGTTTTCCTGTAGGATGGAGAGTACGCTGGAAAAAATTTCAAGCTGTTTATAAGTTGCCTCTCGCTCCTTTTGGGAGATTTCAGCCACGGCAGCATGGTTGAAAAAGGTGGAAAAGAAGAGTGCAATGAGAATAATTTTGTATGATGCCTGCAAGATTGAAAACATATGTTCCTCGTTAGAACCGGCGGTCTTGTTGTCAAATGCCTCTTTTATGGGGGTTAGTACCTCAGAAATCACTTGGCAGCATGCTCGTCAACCGTTGACAGCCTGTTTGGGTCGAGCCACAGAAGAGGATCTAAAGATTCTTTCCCATGTCGAATTTCAAAATAGAGACCCTCGTCAAAGAGAGTCGCTGTATCGCCGGTGATACCAAGCACATCACCAGTTTTCACAGTATCTTCCTCATGTGCCAGTAGCTTTTCAATCCTTGAAGTCACAGTATAATATTCTTCCCCATGGTGTACGATGATAGTATTACCATAGCCGCGTAAATATCCAGAAAAAACTACAGTTCCTTCGCTGATTGCCTTAATCTTAACACCATCAGCAACTTTTAGAGTGATGCCTGACGATTTGCGTGATATCCCGAGTTTGTTGACTTTTACCTGTTGAAAAAGGGTTACAATTACACCGTCCACCGGGGGATGGAGTTTGCCTTTATTGCTGAGAAACTTTTTCTTCTGCGGCTTCGTCTTCTTTTTCAGTGAAACCAGTGAATCAGATAATGCCGCGGATGCCTCCTGCATCTCCGCTAT
>DEIL01000299.1:0-706 GCA_002352445.1 Desulfobulbaceae bacterium UBA2775 | reverse complement strand
ATAAAATCCTGGAGAAGCGATTTTTCAAGGGTGAGGGCAGTTTTTGCTCCTTCCAAATCTCTGATTGTCTTGCGATAGACCTTTATTACATTTTGATCGTAGAGGATCAATGCATCAAAGGCGTCATGAAACAGGAGAAGTTCCGGCAGGCTTTTTGTGGAAAAGGTGACATTGAGAAGGCCTATTCCACCCATGGTGTAGTAGGCTTTGATCCTTTTTCCAAGATGGTTTTCAACAGTCTTTTTTTCTGAATAGATTGTATTGAGTGCTTCGGTCTTTTTCCTGATCAAAACAAGTTGATGACTCATATGGGTTTCGAGTTCTTCGAGTCTGGCCTGCCGTTCGGCAAGGTTTTTATCGAGAACTTCAAGTTCAAGCAGGAGGTTCCGTTCCCTGTTTTCTGTTGTCTGTATTTGCTTTTCCTGGCTGCTGATCCCTTTTTCCAGACGACGAATTTTGATACGAAAATCTGAAATTTTTTCTTTGCTGCTGCTCTTTTCCTGAATACTGTATGAAGGGACAGCAAGGAGGAAAAATAAGAAAAAAGAAGTGCAGGTCAGCAGCACAGATTTCTTGGCTAATATCCTTTTTCCCATGGGGGGCTCATATACGTAAAAATTTATGCATGGTTGAATAGCTGCCCAGGGTGCACAGGAGAATCGACACACCAATGATAGTTATGGTGACAACTGGTGGGAAAAAGGAG
>DEIL01000326.1:2215-3918 GCA_002352445.1 Desulfobulbaceae bacterium UBA2775 | reverse complement strand
GATACTATGGCAAACAAGATGATCGAACGATACTCTTCAATCAAAAGACTTCGTCCACCTAAACATGATTGGAATGAGGTACTTCAAAGCAACACCCGTTTGTTGATTGCCACATAATCCTGGCATAAATTTTCTGATTATTTTGAACAACTCCAAAAATTATCATATTAAATTGCCCTTCTCAGGGAATCAAATTTTACCCGTCATATCTGTAATTAATATTGAACGATGTTCAGGTAGATTCAACCAACCGTTTTGCCCGTTGAATGGTCCTTTTTAAATAAGCCTCTTTTCTTTTGATGCCGGTATGATTTTTCCAGTCGATTCTTTGTTCCAGAAGCCTGCTTCGGACATCATCTTCACTTGCTCCACTTCTGAACAAAGCCATGGCGTAGGCAAAATCAGTAGCAGACTCATCACCATTATTATAAGAATGTCTATGAATTTCAATAGTATGACACACTCCCCCCTCCAAGGGTAGAGGGGAAAGGCTGCTGGTTTTGAGCTTTGTCTCTGATATTCGAGGCATTGGAATATGAGCTCGTCGCCTCCAGTCAATCCATATGAGCCGTGCCAGTGGATATCCGCCGGAGACATCACAATGTATGTGTTTTCTGTTCCTGAAGCCTGGGCATCTTCCCCATCTGTTACAAGGGTCAGCGCCGGGATCGGATTTCATTTTTTTCAGCCAGTAACGTTTTTCGTCCAGGCTTAGGGGGCGGGATGCGTGGATCCATACCTGATAGTTGCCGGGGGAAGTTTCGACCACCATTCTTCCAGGTTTCCATGTGCCGTCATTAAACTGGTGTTGACGGCGCAGTAGGTGGAGAGTAATATCATCGGCCATTAAATATCGGGATTGGGATATGGGCTGGATGAGGATATGTTGTCCCTGTGCGTTTTCTGCTTTAAGGTAGGAGATATTGGCGGTGCGAGCTTCTACGACCCAGCGCATACCGGCGCTCATATTCAGTACAGCCAGATGGCAGGAACCATTAAAAAAACGACGCAATTTGTAGAACTGTTTTTCCATAAAAGAGATGGCGCAGACAAAGGTTGTGGCCTTTGCCTGCAGTTACAGATATCCCGGAGGTAATCAGAAGATTTCAGTAGCAGCAATGCGGACATGATCTGCCAGCACCTGGGGTGCTTTTGCCTGGGCAGCAACAATGATGGCGCCCCTGGCCAGGTGGTTGGCCTTTCTGAACAGCCCGCCTGAGCCTTGATGGATGGCGGTGACGGCTGCCGGGTCAAACAGATTTTTATGAACTCCTGCGATTGATAGATGGTGGAGCAGATACTCTTCCATTCCCTGCCTGTCCACTCCCTGGAGGTGACATCTACCCACTACCCGTGATGCCAGGGGCATGGAATACCGATATTTAAGATTATCCACCAGGTTGCCCTGGCCTGCCAGTACCATGGGCAGAAAGGGCTTAGAGTCATTATCAAACTGGGTCAGTGTATGCAGCTCGGCAAAGACCTCCAGTCGCAGCAGGGAAGCTTCATCAATGATCAGGATCATTTTCATTTTTTTTCCGATAACCGTATCCGTGATTTCCTGTTTTATCCGGCGGGTCATGAGGGTTCTTGAAGTGCCCACAGGATCCAGATTCAGCTCTCCAAGGATATTGCGGTACAGCTCCAGAATGGATCCGTTGGAGGCGGTGACATGGATGATGCGATACTCCGAAGGATGAAGC
>DEIL01000326.1:0-2119 GCA_002352445.1 Desulfobulbaceae bacterium UBA2775 | reverse complement strand
TCAGTATCTCCTTGTGAGCAATGTCGGCAATGAACGGTTCCCTGTGAAGTTCAAAAAAAATACGATGGGAGGTATTCATAATTCGCCTCCCCACATTTGACCGCTTTCAGCAGTTGCTTTTTCAACAGATATGACCGGGTTATTGTTTTTATCCCGTTTCACCCGGCAATTTACATTGAGATCCACCTGATTTATAAATCCAAAGGATTTATTCTGGTACTTGAGTTCTACCCTGTCATACTCATCTTCATGAAAAAGCAGTTCCACCTGTTTCCCAATAAGCGCCACAGGCCCCTGATACAACCGTTTATCAAGGATAATGGTGCGATCTTTGTTGACTCTTCGTCGAACGGTTTTCCTGAAATGATCTTTAATATTCTCCGGCGTGGAGCGGATGCATTCAATGCCGTCGGTAAAACGTTCCAGCGGTTTTTTACCGGTGGCGGAATGCCTTCGGTCATTGTATTCATGAGCCAGCCACGCTTCAAAGGCCACATTAATCTCTTCTATGGTGCCGTCGGCAAACCCGGGCAGAAATTGTGATCGAACGCTTTTAAAAAACCGTTCAATTTTTCCACGCCCCTGGGGTTTATACGGCCTGGAGTGAATCAGGGCAATAGCCAGAGATGCCATGGTGTGCATTAGCTGTTTGGATCGAAAGGCGCTGCCATTATCAACATAAAGTTTACGGGGCAGCCCACGTCTGAGAAAAGCTTGCTCAAGGGCATGCATGAACGAGCTGGTATTCTCTGAAGGATAAAACCGCCCATAAACAATCATCCGGGAATGATCATCAATAAAGGCGATCAGATAGCTTTTGCGCTGTTTCCCGTCTATTTCCAGATATGGGCCGTGCATCACATCACTTTGCCACATGTCATTGGGATGCTCGGCTTCAAACTTGCGGCGGTCTTCTGGTGATTTGTTTTTTTTCATAAGATCCTGCTGGTGAAAAAAACGATATACCGTTGACTGGGACAAGTGATTCAGGGCAAGCTCCCGTTGTTTTATTGTTTTCATGATAAAGGCCACTGTCGCATCCGGCATCTCTTTCCTCAGCTGTGTCAGCATCAGGCAGTTTTCGCCATCCAGCACCCGGGTTGCACCTTTGTCATTTCTGTCTTTGGGATATAAAGATTTAAGCTGACCGCCGCTTGCTTCATAAATACTTATCCATCGCTGGATGGCGCTGCGGCTGATACTGGTTTTATAAGAGTGAGGGATCAGCCATTTGCGGGTGCACTTCTCCCGCAGCAGTCGCTCACGTTCTCCATGATTGAGCCTTATACCGCTTATAAAGTCCTGAATTACACTGTATCGGAATACAGCCACATCAATTTTTTCTTTTTCTTCCATGAATCCTCCTTTGAGTTAGGGTTTTCTGCTGCATACACCCTTTTAAATTCCACTTCAAAGGCAGGTGTTGGTTGGGGCTGCATTATATTGTTTTTATTGCAGATTAAATTGACCTGCTAACAGGAACCTTCCCCATACTCATAAAATGATCATAGGCAGCCATCAAACCGGATCTCCAACTCTGGGGTAAATGGGCCTTTATCTGACGTTTCAGGTTGGTCAGCCAGTGGCGCATCCGTGCTGAAGTGAGATCGGGAGGCCATTTTCCATAATTTATCCTATGTTGAAGGGCAGAGCGGATGGTGGATCGGGAGGCTTGAAAACGGCTGAAGTGGCTTGCCGGTCTCATTGTAATGACGCAGCCACAGTCGGGACAACGATAACGTTTTAACAGCAGGGATTCGTTAAAACCATCAAAAAAAGCCGGAACAAATCCATGTCCCCAAACCTTGAATGAACCGCATCTGGGGCATTTGGATGGTCGTTTCCAGCAAAATTCACGTCCTTGATCAAAAATTTCCTTGAGTATAACTGCAACAAATTGTATCATATTTTTGTGTTGTGAGGGCAAATAGCCCCCATTTTTTTCAGGCGGATGAGAGGTGTGACTCTCTCCGCCTAATTTTTTGCATAAAAAAAGGCCCAGACAATGGACCATTTAATCTGATAAAATTTTAAACAGGTCAAGATATTTTGAAAATTTGAGCCTTCATCAGGTCAATTTAGCGTGGAACTTAACAACGACATCCATCATTGACAACTA
>DEIL01000331.1:3943-4735 GCA_002352445.1 Desulfobulbaceae bacterium UBA2775 | reverse complement strand
GCACAAATCATCGAACACCTGGGCCAGAAGGAGTATTGGGGGAACATGCTTGATGTCCTGCCAGCTCTGTGCGATATCAGTGAGTTTAAAGCAATTGCCCGGAACTTGAGCAGCACCATGATAATGCAGGCACGCATGCGAACCCTGACGGCAAAACCGTTGCCCGGGTTTCTCTTTACGGAGGAAGAGGAAAAAACAGTTTCCCCACTCCTGCAGACAATTTTTGACGCAGAAATCGAGGGGAAACGTGTTGAGGATATTCTCAACGGCAACTACTGACGGCGAATAATGGCGGCATCAAGATTATTCAAACAAAGGTACAAATTCTTCATATCCCCTCTTTTCCAGTTCATTCACCGAAATGAACTCAAGGGAGGCCGAATTTATACAGTACCTTAGACCGGTAGGCTTGGGACCATCGTCAAAAAGATGGCCCAAATGGGAATCACCATTTGTACTGCGCACCTCTGTACGAACCATAAAAAACTTGGCATCCTTTTTTTCGACAACGTTCTTACTTACCAGAGGGCGGGAAAAACTTGGCCAGCCGGTACCGGATTTAAACTTATCAAGGGAACTGAAAAGAGGCTCTCCGGAGACGATATCCACATAGATTCCAACTTCCTTGTTATCCCAATACGTGTTGTTAAAAGCGGGTTCTGTTGCATCCTTCCTGGTCACATCATACTGCAGGTCAGTAAGAGTTGCGCGAAGCACACTGTCATCAGGCTTGATATATTCTTTGTGACCCGAATCCTCTCCCCAGACATTTTTTAAAAACCCGGCACGACC
>DEIL01000331.1:0-3865 GCA_002352445.1 Desulfobulbaceae bacterium UBA2775 | reverse complement strand
TCAAACACTTCCGCAGCATTAAGTTTTTCTTTCGACTTTTCAGCTACCTCTTTCTCTTCTTCGTTACTGTAGAAAATTGCTGTACGATAATGATTGCCGCGATCTGCAAACTGACCGCTGTCATCAGTGGGATCGATCTGCCGCCAGAATGTATCGAGCAGCTCATCATAGCTGATTTTCTCAGGATCATATACCACCTGCACGGATTCGATATGAGACGTCCTGCCACTGGACACCTGCCCATAGGTAGGATCCACCTCATCTCCCCCGGCATACCCCGCAGTAACATCAACAACACCTTCCAGTTGCTCAAACGGTGACTCCATGCACCAGAAACACCCTCCCCCAAAAACAGCAACACTATTTCCTTTTGCTGATACGTTTTCCCCGGCAAATGCTGTTAATACTACAAACAGCAGTGCACTTGATATTATCAGATAATGCATATCTTTCTCCAAAATTAGTAAACTTTCTCAAAACATCTTATGCACACCATATTCATTGAGTGTCTACTTAGCCACGTGAAATTTCCGAGTTTGTCTCCCTTTGTCATTCCCACGGAACTATTTCGGAATAAAACTTTCAAAGCTTCGGAGCATCTGCTGGAACTGGTTTTCAAAATAGTGGGGCATCATATTTTCCCCATTGCGGATTATAAGATGCAGGAAAGGAACCGGCATGAGGATGTTCTTCGATTTCGCCTGTTCGAGGATAATTTGAGTCAGGATAAAGCCGGTGACATCTTCCTTGGTCTTGGCATCGATAACCTTTATGTCGTGTCCCTCGCAAACAATATCCAACATGTCACGCAGGGTAACATATTTGCTGTTGGACGTATTGTAGAGACGCCTGTTGGCGTATTTCTTAAAAAGGATGGGTTCTGCCATGACTGCATGCTCCCTGTACAGGTTGAAGGATCAAAAGGGCATCATACCGCCCGTACTCAGTAAATCAAGGCTTTATATGAAAGTCATGTTTGCTCCTCTGACAGGGAGGGATTTTGATGAGTGTTGACAAAACAATCAACAGCTGGCGAGGACGTTTGGTAACACTCATCAAAATCCCGGTTGATTATTTTCATAACAGCGCAGCGGTGTCATCGTTGCGAAATTAATTTTTGGGTATTAATTACAGCACAAATTTTTGTGCGACGCAATATTTATTGTGCAATGCAATATATTTTATTGACAAGTCCAGCAGGAAGCGATATTTGTATGCAGATAGTTAAGTTACTATTCAGCAGTCTAACAGATCAAAACTCATAACAAAAACAACAGAGGTTACCAAATGGACCAAAAACAAATCGCCAAACAGATGATTCAATTCAACAAGACCGCATTCGACAACAGCTTCAGCGCCATGACCATGGTTTACGAACAGAATGAAAAGATGCTTGAAACCTTTCTTACCCAGGCAAGCGGATTACCGGAAGAGGGCAAAAAAGCCATCAAAGAATGGATGACATCCTACAGTACCGGTTGCAGCGATTTCAAAAAGCAAGTTGATGAAAATTACGCCAAAGTTGAAGAATATTTCGAAAAATAATTGACAGGTGACTCAACAGTAGAAGAATTTTTAATGTTCGGCCCAAAACGGTCGTACATTAAAAATTCACCAGCAGGAGTAGAGCAGTATGGATGACACTAAGAAAACAGACGATGAAGACACACTATTTTCCAACGCTTTTAATGACGGGCTTACAGCGGTAGGAAGTATGTTTTCGGCCACACAGTCCTATCTGGCCGGTATGTCGAGATATGCCACAGATTTTCAGATTCCCGTAATGCTGTCAAGTCACTACTTTCAAAGAGTCGAAGGAGAGCGTTTTAGTAAGGAGTCGCCGATAGATAGCATCGATGCTTATCTAACCCTGCTGCACAACAATCTCGAAATGATGAATCGCAGCATGAATGGTACTGGCAAAATGATGTCGGCCTACGCCAAGCTGGAGATGGACGGGTTCACAGAAGCTTTGCAGCAGATTTGCTTTGAGCAAAAATATACCAAGCTTGCCCAGTATATAAAGCGTCAGGCCGGGCTGCTTGAGATGGTGACCCATAATTACCCTGAGGCCATTGATGCCATCGAGCCTGAGTTTGGTTTTCATTTCGAAAAAGGTGAGCATTTACTTTTCGATGAAACCGATCGATTTTTAATCTACCGTGTAGCACCATCACTAAAAGAGGTCGAGACCCGGTTTGACGCAAAACCTGTCCTGATTATCCCACCCTATGTGTTGGGTGCGAATATTCTTGGCTTTTTGCCGGGAGAACAGCGCAGCTACGCGCACTGTTTCGCCAACCAGGGTTTTCCCACCTATATTCGTGTTTTAAAAAATATTGATTCTTCGCCATCCATTCAGCTCATGACCGGAGAAGATGACGCCAGGGATACAGCCCGCTTTTGTAAGGCTATCATGAAAAAACATGGCAAGCCTGTCACTTTAAACGGCTACTGCCAGGGAGGATTCAACTCTCTATGCAGTCTTCTGAGCGGTGAACTTGATGGCCTGGTGGATGCTTTCATTACCTGTGTGGCACCCATGGACGGTACACGCAGCAAGGGTCTTGCCCATTTTCTGGCACAGTTGCCCCCCCGGTTTAATGACCTGGCCTATGGCACCAAAATATTGCCCAACGGCAACAAGGTGGCCGACGGGCAGCTTATGGGATGGGTTTATAAACTGAAAAGTATAGAGCATGAGATTCCTGCAGCGGCATTTTTCCGTCATCTAACGATGTTTGCCCGTCAATCCGACGGTAACTTCACCATAGGTAAAACCGCAGCCGCTATGAATTACTGGCTCAATAACGAGCGCTTTGATCTACCATTAGCAATTGCACAAATGAGCTTTCTTTCTTATAATATACCAATCACCGAGGATGGTACCCTGCCGGTACGACTGTTCGATAGAAAATTGAATTTGAAGCGTTTGCAGGAGAAGAAAATACCATGGCTGATTTGCTATGGCACCCATGATGATCTGGTGGAAAAGGAAACTGCACTGGCGCCCCTTGACTATATTGATGTCGAGGTAACACCCTTTCCAAAAGGTCATGTGGCAATTGCCACCTCCTGGTCCTCTCCAGACTCCGACTGCGCTCTGCACACACGGTTTGGTGACGGAAACTATCGCGGACCGGTCCTTTTTCATATGGATATGGACGCTGCCCTTACTGAAAACGACAATAACGCGCCCAAAGTTGTAGATCAAAAAGCGGCAACAGCCACCAAGCCAAAAACGAGAATTGCTAAGCAAAATCTGGTTAAAAAACCGGTGTCAGCCCGAAAAACAAGTAGGGCCAAAAAGGTCGCCTCTAAAGCAACCACTGCTAAGCCGGCCCCAGGTAACCGTAAAAAATCATGAACAGACAATTCTATGAATTCTGGGGTAACTTCTTCACCAATGTCGCCCAGGGCCAGAAACAGCTTGATGATATGTCTGCCTGGATGAAACAGGGCTTTAGCGGCACTGATGATTTGACTACGCTGTTCCAGCGCTGTTATGGTTTGAAAGCACCTGAACCCGGTGGCGCTCTGGATATACAGAGCTGGCAAAAAGCCATCGCCGACTTTCAGCAGACTTTCGCTCAATTTGGTGAGCAGTGGGGCTGGGTCACTCAGACCGAGCACGAGAAAGTGCTTGATAAATGCGCAGCACTTGAAAAAAAAGTTCAACAGCAGGAGATGACCATCACCCAGCTGCGTGGTCTGCTGGACCAGAAGGGACTTGGACATACCGAGTTATTTCAACATTTTAAAGGTGCTCTCGAAGATCAAAGCAGTCAGTTTCAGGCGCTGATGGAGAGTATCAGTAAGGCTGGTAAGGACAAGCCCTGAGTTGGCAGAAATCAAAAGGGATGGC
>DEIL01000191.1:726-3234 GCA_002352445.1 Desulfobulbaceae bacterium UBA2775 | reverse complement strand
CCAAATGCATTGTCTGAAATTGCGGATGTAATTGAAAAAACAGATGCCGACATGGTCTACTATGACGAAGTTCTGCTTGACCAGTACTTATATGAATTGGAAACAATTGATAAGCCCGATTTTTCTGAGACGATTTTAATGAATTACAACCTTTTTGGTAACGCATATTGTGTGAAAAAAAAATTACTAAAGAAAATAGGGGTGTTTAACAGTGAGTTGGATGGGGCTGAGCATTATGACTTTGTATTACGTCTAACTGAGAAAACTAATCGAATTAGTCATATAGCTAAAGGAATCTACCATCGGCGTTATTTGGGTGAGAAAGGGACGGGTGAGACTGCGCGTGAAAATACAGCTGGCAAAAACAGTCTGACAGCGGCATTGCAGCGTCGTGGGATAGCAGCCAGAGTTGAAGGTGGTAACCAACCCGGCAGTTATCATGTCGTGGAATATTAAGACAAAGTCAAACATGCTGTTATCACTATGAAAATTTGTATTATCGGTCCTACCTATCCCTTTCGAGGCGGGATTTCCCATTATACGACATTATTGTTCAAGTATATCAAAAAGAACCATCCGACCACTTTTATAGCTTTTAAACGGCAATACCCCCAGTGGCTGTATCCTGGTGAAACAGATCTTGATTTGAGCGAAAAACCTATTCAGGAGGAAGGTGTTGTCCAAATGCTGGACTCCTTGAACCCATTTTCCTGGTGGAAAGTCGCCCAAAAAATTCGATCAATAAAAGCCGATCTTGTTATAATTCCCTGGTGGACATCATTTTGGACGATTCCTTTCTTTTGCATCATAAAATTAATAAAAAGAGGCTCAGAAGCGAAGGTACTTTTTATCTGTCATAATGTTAAGGAACATGAGTCGAGCAGTATTAACCAAATCTGCACCGGGTTAATACTGCGCATGGGAGATTATCATGTAGTTCACTCTAAAGAAGAATATGATAATTTAAAAAAAATCGTTCCCGGTTCAATAGTTATCCAGGGATTTCATCCCACCTATGAGGATTTACAGGGGGGAAAATACAGCAAAGAATCAGCCAGGGAAAAGCTAGGTGTCAGAGGCAGGGTACTTCTCTTTTTTGGATTCATCCGACCATACAAGGGATTGATAAACTTGTTAACAGCCATGCCGGAGGTATTGGAAACACTTGGTCCTGATGTAGTCCTGATGGTGGTTGGAGAATGTTGGGAAGATGAACAGCTATACAGTGACAAAATAGAAGAGTTGGGAATTAAAGAGCATGTGTTAAGGGTCAACAAATATGTGCCCAATGAACAAATCAGTCTTTATTTTTCAGCAGCAGATCTTGTGGTTATTCCCTACAGTTCAGCAACCGGCAGTGGAATTTTGCAGGTTGCTTTTGGCTGCGAAAAACCGGTCGTTGCCACTCGTGTCGGTGCTTTGGCAGACGATGTGGTTGATGGGGAAACCGGCTATCTTGTTGCACCGGATGATCCGAAAGGGCTTGCCATGGCCATTGCTGAATTTTTTATAGAAGAAAAAAGTAAACCATTTTCCTTGAATATCAGACAAACAAGCGACCGATTTTCCTGGGATCGGATGGTTGATCTTATAATAGACAGTACAAAGGAAACTCAATGAATGTGGTAGTTACGGGAGGAACTGGTTTCCTCGGCAGGCACATGGTTGTAGCATTGCTCGAAAAGGGTTGTAATGTAACCATCTTAGCCCGATCTCCAGAGAAGGTTGATATTGTAGAGCACCCTAATTTGTCAATTTGGAAAGGGGATATAACTGAGCCTGATTCACTCACAGGATTAACTGATAAGGTGGATGTGGTTTACCACTTTGCCGCCCAGATTGGTGAGTGGAATCTTCCGGATGATTTGTTTTATTCCGTGAATGTAAAAGGCACGCAAAACCTGATGGACGAATGCCTGAAAAATCCCGGCTGTCGGTTTATTTATATAAGCACACCTGGTGTGCAGGGGAAAGGACACAAGCGAGCCACAGAAGAGCTTCCATATAATCCTCCATATATTTATGAAAAGACAAAGTGTGAGGCTGAGAAACTGGTCGTATCGTATCACAAGTCTCATGGATTACCCATGGGGATTGTTCGCCCGGATTTTGTATACGGTCCTGGAGATTACCGGCGAATATCTCTGTATCGAACAATCCTGCAAAAAAAATTTCTCATCATTGGTGATGGAAAGGCGATTCTGCATCCGACATATGTGGATGATGTTACGCAGGGACTGTTATTGCTTGGCGAACATCAGACAGCTGTAAATGACATATTTAATATTGCCGGGCCTGAACAGTTGAGTGTGGAGGACTATGTCAGGATTATGGCGAAGGTGATGGGAGTACCCACTCACCGCTTCAAAATTCCACTGGTGATAGGAAAAATAGCTGCCGGCCTCTGTGAAAAAATGTCTAATGTTTCAGGCCGCCCCCCATTTGTCAGTTACAGCAAAATCGAATTTTTAACACACGACCATGGAACAGATATCAGCAAGGCAGAAA
>DEIL01000191.1:0-679 GCA_002352445.1 Desulfobulbaceae bacterium UBA2775 | reverse complement strand
AATACGTTATGACTATTACCTACAGCGTAAAAACCGGTACCGAGACCATGTCTCAGCGATTAGCATCTTTATTGGAACCCCTTGGCGGTATGGCAGGTCTGATAAAACCTGGTGATCAGGTGCTCATTAAGCCTAATCTTGTGGCTCCGTTTCCTCACGCTGTCACAGATCTGGACTTGCTGACCAGCGTTGTTGAGCAGGTGCGTGATTGTGGCGGTAAGCCGGTCATCGGCGAATCTTCAGGGTTTGAATTTGATACCGAAACAACATTTAGAATTCTTGGAATAAATGATTTGGCCAGTCGCCTGGACGTAAAACTGATTAATTTTGATAAGGAAGAGTTTGTGTCCGTAGAACTCGCAGGCTTGAAAGGACATATGGTTAAAATCCCCAAAATAGTTCTTGAAGTTGATAAGTTTATCAATATGCCGAAGTTGAAAAGACATAGTCTGACCAAAGCCACAGTCGGCATAAAAAACCTGTTTGGTCTGTTGGATCTTGACAGCAGGAGACGAATACATGCATTTGGTCTCGAGCGCGGCATATGTGCACTTGGACAAACCATTGTTCCTGATCTTGTGATTGTTGATGGATCGGTGGTGACAACACGTGCAGTATACGGAGAACAGACAAGACTCAACCTGCTGGCGGCAAGTAAACGTATAACTGCGATGGATGT